>JANYLA010000021.1 GCA_025361485.1 Bacteroidales bacterium | reverse complement strand
TCCGCCATATTGCGCTTTTCGGCAGGTTGATCCTTGCTGCCAATGGTAACGATGTGCTGTTGGAACTCATCAACTTTCTGCTTGGTTTGCTCTTTGAATACCTCAATATCGGCATCAGACAGGTTAATCTCATCAACAATTTTCGCCTCTTTACTGCTTATTGCTGTTTTGGTTGGTTCTTGAGCATTTCCGGCAAGGAAAAGTCCAACGAACAATAATATCAATAAATATCTCATCTTCATGTCTTTATTATTCTTAAACTAGAATTTATAGCTAATCCCAAACTTAATACCATATTTCGATAATCCAATCTTTTTGGCCGATGATGTATTGCCGAATCCATCGGTATAAGTGTTGTCTTTTGAAATATTTGTTAACCCCAAAACCATCTCTGGACCAAAGTAAACGGTTGTAAAATAGTTAATAGGGTAAGTAATGCCAATTGATGTTTTTAAAGCGAAATATATGGGTGATGCTTCAATTTTGCCCTTGCTATCGATGTTTGAACGAGTTTTATAACCCAAGGCAGGATTTGAATTGATTTGTAGTGGCAATGCATACTGTTCGTAAAAACCACTTGTTGCATAGCTGCCCGTGGTTTTGTAAGTTGAATTGATGTTGAAAGACGCAATCAAACCTGCTTCGGCATATAATCCCCATTTCTCGGGGTTGCTATTGCTATGAAAGACTAATGAAATGGGTATGGATATATAGCCAAAGGTTTGAAGAGAGTCGTATTTGGCAGTGATATCTAATTGGTATGAATTTCCATCGATATCAGTTGAGTACGAAGTGTTACGAAACTTCCCGTTAAGATTTGTATTGGCAGAATAGCGTAGGTATCCAACTCCAACCTTAAGCCCAATTCTTTTGTTGAAATACCATGTGGCATTTACATCACCTGCAAGCGCTAATTTGCCTTGCTGCTTCCAGCTAAGTATTGAGTTGTTTGATAAGTTGGAGTTATTATATGATGTCAGGCCGCTTCCAATTGAAAAACCAATAAATAAACCACTCCTTTTTAAACTCGAAATGCGTTGTTGAGGTAGTTCTTGGGTTGTATTTGCCGTTTGATTATAGAGGTTAACCCCAAATTTATCGATGCTTGAGAGTTTAAAGTTTTTGAAAGTGTTTTCATCGCGCTCGAAGGTTACCTTGAAATCGAACTTTGAATTATCGCGGTATACTGTTTTAGCTTTATACTTTCCAGAGAAAAACTTATCAATGTACCCATTGATGTAAAACTTTTCATTCCCTTCCGATACTACTTTGCTGTATTGTGCCGAGTCGAGGTTAAGCCCAAGATTTCTTATCCCTTCGGGATAATCAGTGATAATCTTTTGTTGGTAGTTGGAGATATTTATCCATCGGCTTTGAGGGTCTGGTTCAATGTCATTGGCAACGTTAAGTGTGGAGTCTTTAAATAGTCCCATAAATGAAATGCGATAGAATTCTTTATCTTCTGTTGTCTCTTTTGGGTCGGTAAGTAGATTTAGGAAGTTGATGTAATCATTAAGTAATACCTTGGTTTGATCTTTAATTAGCTGCATATCCTTTTCAGAAAATGCAACGCTTTTTACCTCTGCAAGCAGCCTTGAATCATCGGAAACGGTGATTAGTTTGCTATTCCTTACACCTGCAATTTTGTAATTCTCACATACTCCATTCTTTTCAAAAAATGCAATGCGGAATAAAAGTTCCTCAGTGTTCGTATTCTTTTGCTTGTTGAGATAGTTCCCGTCGATGCGCTTGTTGGTCATGATATCAACAGTGTAAATGTCATTCCCGTGCGAAATGATATTCCCCGCTTTTAAGTTATCATAATCGAGGTAAATCTTCATTCCATCGGGATACCAAAGCAGAATATTTGCAACATATGTTTCCAGTTCATAAACTTGACTTAACTTATGCATTGGGTCAAGATCGTTGTAGATAATTGCCTTACGGCTTACAAACTGGTCGATAAACTTTTGGCTTGTTTTATTTAGTTCATCAATATTTACAACTTCATCGGCCATTTGGTTTGAGTACATCTCATAGCTCTTAAGGAGCTTAATGGCTTCGTTATAAATAATAGACTTTTGCTTATCGTTGAACTCTTTTGCAAGGCCATTAAATCCTAGAAATATAAGAGCTGAAAGTATGATTAATCTTTTCATGAAGATTCTATTTGCTAATTCTCTCATCGTTTATTGCTTTACAACTTTCTTAATAATTACCTCATCCTTGGAACTAATGCTGATGTAGTAAATTCCATTTGTGAGGGATGAAATATCTACATCAAAATCGGTTGTGTTATTGATCTGGCTTAAAACAATATTGCCAAGAATATTTACAACTCTTACATTAAGTTCGTCTGATATTTTGTTCCCCAAGGATACCTTGAACAACCCCGCTGAAGGATTTGGATAGATTTTTACGTCATCGTTTGATAAATCATCTATTCCGCTTGCTAATTCAGCCTTGAAAACATCACTTTGAGCCCAGCACTCACCACCTTCGTTAACAGATACATAGTAATCGCCATATTCTCTGTTTGCGTAGTATTGGTATCCATTGGCACCAGGAATAGGTGTGTTACTGTTGTTGTAATACCATTTATAGCCCGATGCAGTCATATTATCACAAGCAAGAGTCCAGATAGTTGGACCATGTCCAAGGATGTTTGGTTTTGGAGGAGCAGGCTTGGTCGTTATGGCTATTTTATTCGATTCTGATGAGCAAGTACCTGGTTCAACAACAACGGAATAATCGGCAGCAGTTAGTTTGCCTGCATAAGATTTGCTTGTAGCACCATCGATGATATCGCCATTGCGTTTCCATTGGAAGTTTAATCCATCTGTAGAAGAGGTGACATCCAATTTAACCTCAGTACCCGGACAGAAATTATTGATTGATTCGGAGATTGTTGGCTTAGCTGGCCTCTCTTTAATTGCTATTGTTTTTGTAGCTGTATTAGAGCAATTGTTCTCCCCAGTAACCTTAAATTTAATGGTGTAATTTTTCTTTTCAGTATATGTATGAGTTCCTGGGTTGAAGTAGTTTGAAGTGCTTCCATCTCCAAAATCCCAAATCCAATCAATTAAACCATTTGTATTTGCAGGATTTATGATTGTTGCAGTCAACCCTTCGCAAACATCATCTGCAGTGAATGAAACTGCTGGTATTGGCTTAACATAAGCATTACCATAAACAGTATCGTTTTGCAACTTGCTGTTTGTAACAATCAGTCTTACTGCGTGGTCACCGGTAGTTTTGAAAACGTGTTTTTGCTCTTTCCCTGTAACCGTTGGGATATCACCAAAATCCCATCTCCAATCAATTATCCCTTCATATGCGAAGGAGTTGTCAATAAAATAGGTTGTATCGCCGAAGCAAACGGAATCGGCTGTGAAATTAGCCAATGCGGCTTTTACATCAAACGAATTAATGGCAGACCATTCACTACCTGTTAATGCACCATCAATAGTTTGCACTTGCCATTCATATTTCCCTTCAGGAAGTTTATATTTTGCTGTATTCTTATACTGAATATTTCCAAAATCTGATATCCGATGATATCCATTATCCGATGAGTGTGAAGCTCCTGACCATTGTAATGTTCCATCCTTTCGGAAACGAATATTGTAAAACAAAAGACTATCGGGTGTTTCATCTGTTTTTACTATATCCCAAGTTAACCCAACATAACCTGGCAAATTTCTGTAAATCAAATTTAATGGTATTGCGGGTTTGTTGTTTTTAGCAAAATCTCCGAAATAGAAATTTGTTGTATTTCGTTTTATTTTTCCATCCTCAATAATATCTAGATCACCATCGTTATCGTAATCTACTTGGTTATAGAATTCATAATTTGGCTTAAGATCAAAAGCTTTTTTAAAGATTGTTTTAGCTTTAAGGTTGTCCTTATCGATAGCCAAAAAGAGACTATCGGGGAAAGTGTTTTCATATACAATCGTACTTTTACTGTCAGCTCCAATGTTTCCAGATATTTTTAAATCTAAATCACCATCACCATCATAATCAGACCATAAACAAGCATTTGAAGATCCGTATGCTCCATAGAATTTTCCTGAATATTTTTCAGTGAATGTTCCATTACCATTATTATGATATAATGCTGTTCGAGTAATTTCTATTGTATTAGGGATACTAATCTTTCCTGAAATTACAAAGTCAAGAAATCCATCATTATCATAATCAGCCCAAACTCCATTTCCTTCATAAACACCTATGAAATTGGTATTGGGAATCTGAGTAAATGTATTATTTCCATTATTTGTAAATATTTGGGTTTCCCAAATTCTATTAAAAAGGTCTGTTGCACCAACAATTAATAAGTCCAAATCACCATCGTTGTCATAATCGCCCCAAGCAGTCGTTCCGTCACAAACACCTGTTAGAGCTATTTCTGTTTGTTCGGTAAATGTACTGTCACCATTATTTTTGAACAGTTTTGTAAATGAATTACCACCACTGTCCTTACCGTTCACAACAAAATCTAAATCCTCATCATTATCATAATCAGCCACAGCAATGTTAGTAACACCTGATAATGTGAATACACTTTTTGGCGTGAATGAATTATCGCCATTGCTTAGATACATTATGCCGTTTTGGTTAATAACGTCTATGTATTTATCATTATTGAAATCACCAAAGGCCTTAATTCCGCTTGGGAATTCTTGCTTTAGATAGGACTCAGTGTTGAAAATGCCAAAATTGTCGTTCTTTACACTGTTAAGACGATAATATCTTGGACTACTAGCTTCATTCAGATATTCAACAACATGAATAGCATATAAACTATTGGCTTCTAGGTTGCGAATAATTACACTCTCTTCAACGCCATTATATACGCAATACCATCCTGTAGATCCGATTGACGGTCCTGATCGGAATTTATCAACTCCAATATACTGAGTTCCATTAATGGGTTTAGAGGTTTCTGACGTAGCGTCTGCAAATTTCATTTTACAAAAAACAGCACAAAGTTTACCATTTCCACGTTTCCAAGTAGCTTTCACGCTAGTATTATCTATTACTTTTAAAGATAAATTCGAAGCAGGTAAGGAATCAACCGTAAGTGAGTCTATTCTAGAAAAAGAGCTTCCCATATTACCATTATCCACGGCTTGTACGCTCCAATAATACTTACGACCAACTCTTAAATTTAATTTTGCAAAAGTATCAAGTTGGCAATTACCCATTGCTGGTAACAATCTAAGACCAGATGCTAAAGACATTGGACTTACAATTTCGCTTCCATATTTTGTTATACCTACCCTTATATTGTAAGTTAGACTATTTGAAGGTGTTTCAGCATCAGTAGCAGGATTCCAACTTAATATTTGTTGTTGTCCAAGACTATGAGATAAACTGACCGGAGCACTTGGTTTTGTGTTTTTCTTAAAATTTGTGTTTTTGTATAGTTTAGTGTGAGCAAGAAAGTCTATACAACACGATGGGCAAGATTGAACTTTATCTTCACCGGTTAAGAAAAGATCCAAATCCCCATCATTATTGTAATCGATTAGGTTACTTGAACCACTAGTTAAATTTGAGAAATTGAAGTCATTCCTCAATACAAATGATTGATCCGCAGTTTGTTCATAAAGTTCAGTTGTAATGCGGTTGCTACTGTTTAATTCACTTCCATTTATAGCGAAATCCACTCTTCCATCGTTATTATAATCGCCCCAAGAACATGACGATGAACCAAGAGAGTCTTGACCGCTTATTACGAGCGATTCAAAGCTACCATTGCCGTTATTCTTATATAAATGCCCACTCAATGAAATATCCAAATTCCCATTATTATCATAGTCAACCCAAGTTGCTGTTCCACTAGTAATTCCTGGTAATTTTATTGATGTTTGCTCGGTAAAGAAACCATCTCCTCTGTTTCTATATACCTTTGAAATAGGACCACCTCCATATCCGGTTAGTAACAAATCTAAATAGCCATCATTGTTATAATCGCCCCAAGCTACTGAAGATCCCGTGACACCCATAAATGGTAATTCAACCATTTCAGTGAATGAATCCCCCCCATTATTTCTATACAATAATGCTTTATCTACTCCTGTTATTATAACGTCCAAATCTCCATCATTATCATAATCAGCCCAGGCAACGGATCCATTGGAAATATTAACGAATCCAGTACTAGTAACTTCTGTAAAAGTATTGCCTGCAATTTGTTTGTACAATTTTGTTACAGCAGGGCCTGTAACACCTGTTGAATTATCTCGTCCAGTAATGATAAAATCCAAACGGTTATCGTTGTTGTAGTCTGCCCATGCTATGCTGGCGTCAACAACAGAAGGAAAGGAAAAGGTTGGTGAGAATTCATTTTGGGCAATCTGCTTATATAGTATAGTTGTAGATGCTCGTGCACCATTATATTGAGAACAACCTCCTTGTGGTTGAGTGTAAAAATCTCTACCTCCAGCAACTAAAACGTCCAACAACCCATCACCGTCATAATCTGCCCAAGCCGATGTTCCCTGTGTAAAATCAAGTATGCTACTACTAATTTCTTTAAACTGGAGAATCCCAACAGTATCCTTTACCCATGGAACTGTTGCCACTGTATTGTAAACAATGGATGTCCCTGAGTTTGAATAAGGGTATACTTTATAATAATAAGCCGTAGTATCGGTGAAGTTTATCCAACCGTTGTAAAGTTGAACGCCTTTTAAAATATTAACAGCTCCAATACCATCGGCTAGATTATTGTCGTCAGCCACTGCTGTTCCGTTAACTGGTGCTGTAATGTTATTTGTTTTTGATGCCTTAATCAGGTAGCCATCGGGGGAGGCTATTCTTCGACCGATATCTCCAGTACTCACCCAGTTTGAACTTGTTCCAGTTAGGGCAAAATTGGTTAATGTGCCATTCTTTGCATTTGAACTTGCATCGGTGGCTGTTACAAGTCCTGCATTATTTGCCGAAGCGGTTCCTTGGTTAAATTTGTAGTAAGCAATTAAGCCCGATTCGGAGCCTGTTAGCTCTGAAAACATGTTGTTAAAGATATCTGATTGGGTGCGTTCAGTATTCCAGATGCGGTATTCGTCAAATTTTCCGGCGTAAAAGCGAGATGCATTCCATGCACCAATTTGGGCTGCTGCAAGGTTGACAGTTGTGGTTGATAAAGTGCCCGAACCAACCAAAGTGCCATTAATATAAATTTTAGCTGCTCCTGCATTGTAAGTGGCTGCTAAATGATACCAAGTATTTGTAGCAAAAGCAAAGCTAATATCAACTGTATAAGTGGCTCCTCCTCCTACGGCTAATTCTATATTGCCATTATTAATTTGGAAATGTACAGCTCCAGCTATCCAACTGTTGTTATTATATATTCCTGAAAAGTTTCCAGTTAATGAACTTGCTTTAAACCAAGTTTCGATTGTAAACTTCGATAGACTACTTCCAATGGTAGGAACAGCAACAAAATCGTTTATACCATCTAAATCAATGGCATTGCCTAAGGAAGGAGTACCCTCTACAGCATCAGTCCAACTTACATTGATAACTTTATTGTTATTGTTGGCGGTTAAATTGGTTACGTGTGTAATTGGTTTTGTTTTTGCAAATGCTATAGAAGCAGTTGGAACTGTGGCTGCTGTTTTATAGTTGATGTAATTACCTGAATTGGTATAAGGCCACATTTTAAAGTAATAGGTTGTGCTGCCTTTTGTCTCAGTAAAACTTGAATAGATTTGTGCTCCCTGCGAAACCTTAATTACCGCTGTACCATCCGACAAGTCGTTGTCCGTTACAATTTCTGTTCCATCTACCGGATCTGTAAACGAATTGGTGGTTGAGGCTTTTATCAGATATCCTGAAGGTGCTTGGCCTGGATTTATCCAGTTTGAAGTTGCACCAGTTAATGTAAATCCACTTAATGTGCCATTAAAGGCATTTACGGTTGCATCGGTTAACGTTGTAACTCCTGCATTAGCTCCACCTGCTGTTCCTTGGTTGAATTTGTAGTATGATAATAAGCCATTTTCATTTCCAAAGAGCTCATTATTCATATTGTTTTGAATATCTGCTTGTGAACGGGCAATATTCCAAATTCTTACCTCGTCGATTGAGCCATTAAAGTATAAAAGACCTGATGACCTGCGACCTAAAACAAGTGGAGAAGTACCTTTTACAAACGATGCTGCTGGTAGTGCTGCTGAGTTCATCAATTGTCCATCAACATAAAGTTTTACTGTTGCGCCATCGTAAGTAGCCGCAACATGAGTCCACTTATTAGCCGTAATGACATTAGGAGATACAACATCGAGCCATGTTGATGAATTTCGAACTGTGACTACAGGTTTTCCATTAATGTCTACATGAATTTCAAAACCACTACCTGCTCCTTCATTTAAGGTTGAAACTAAAGCCATATCTGCATTAGTTATTCCTGTGCTAAACCATGCTTCTGCTGAAAATACTGATGGGTTTTGAGAACCTGAACATGTAACCAGATCGTTTGAACCATCAAAATTTAATACATTTGATAGTAGACTTGGCATACCGGGAGCATCGCTCCAACTTAGAGATAATGTGCCATAGTTATTTGCTTTAAAAGCAGAGGCATGGCTGGTTGGTTCGACATATAATGCAATTTTCCCACCTGTTTGAGGAACTGTCGCATCGGTTTTATAGCTTATTATCTTATTACTATTCGTGTATGGATATATATTGAAATAGTAGACTGTATTTATAACGAAGCCTGTAAAACCCGAGTAGGCTTGTACACCTGGTAATACTTTTACAACTCCAGTACCATCAGATAAATCATTGTCAATACCGATTTCAGTACCAGTTACTGGAGCAGTTATGGTTGGTGATGTTGAGGCTAATATTACATAGCCATCAGGGAGTTGAGTGCCTATTGCATCAGTCCAGTTTAATACAATATTGTCATTTGCACTACTGGCGATGAATGCTGTTGCATGGTTTGTTGGTTTTGGTTTTATTGTAATCTGTGGGATTGTTGGGTTTGTATTATAAACGATATTAGCACTACTATTTGAATATGGATATATCCTGAAGTTGTAAGTTTTTGAGGGGTCTAAATTTGACCACCCAGTGTAGCTTTTCAAGCCCTGTGCAACCTTCACCGCTCCAATTCCATCGGCTAAATTGTTGTCGGAAGCAAAGTCAGTTCCATTGGTAACACTTGGAAAAGTTGTTGATTCAGATGCTAGAATTAGGTAACCATCGTTTTCAGAAGCAGTATTTGAGGTAGCAAAATTTGCAGAGGCATAACCTAGGTAAAACATATTTAACGTTGCATGGTTTGCATTTGAAGTTACATCAGTTAAAATATGTGGCATTGCAATATTATCGCCATCTGCTACCCCTTGGTTGCAATTATAGTAAGCAACCAATCCTAGTTCTGTTCCGCTTACCTGTAAATTCATATCTTTTAACACATCTGTCTGTGTTCTTCCAACCGACCAAATAGCTATTTCATCCAATTTTCCATCAAAGTATTTTATTGTTGATGTATGAGATTTCCCTAAAATTAAGTTTGATGATGATGTCGTGATATTACCTGTAGTTGCCTTGCTGGCCGCTAAATAGCCATTGATATAAATGCTTTGTGAAGTACCGTCGTAAGTACCACATATGTGAGTCCAATTTAATGCAGTTAATGAATTTACTGGCGATTTCACTTCGCTCCATGAGCCATTTATATACAATCCAAAGCACAATTGCCCCAAGGAATTGCCATACATTCTATATCCACCATCCAAAGTACTATTTTCTTTTTGAAAAATATCGGCATATACTTGGTTCATTCTAACCCAGGCTTCAAGCGTAATGGCATTTCCCGTAATATTTAGAGAACTTGAGTTACCACAATCAATATTACACGTATTTGGGCCATCGGATCGCAAGCTATTCCCGAATTTCAAAATATCGCTCCATTCAAACGTAAAAACATCAGCAACGTTTTTTGCACTAAAATTTGAAACGTGTTTTTGAGGTTGTGATTTAAGCATATTTACCTGTGTCGTTGGTGCCGAAACGGTTTTGTAATTCACTAACCCACCGCTATTTGTGAACGAATAAACTTTGAAGTAGTAATTTGTTGAAGATTCAAGCCCAGTCCAACCATAAAACGATTGTAGCCCCTGCAATACTTTTGCAACGCCTACTCCATCAGACAAATTAAGATCGTTAGCAATACCTATTCCATCAACTGGATCGGTGAATGAGTTGGTTTTTGAAACCATCAATAGATAGCTATCGGGTACAACAGTACCTACTGCATCAGTCCATGTTACTAATAGGTTATCGGCTACAACTGATGCGGTTAAATTTGAGCATTGATTTGTTGGTTCAGCTTTAGGAGTATTTAATTCAAAGGTGTATTTCTGACCTTCTGCAGGCATGTTGCTAATATTATGACTCTCAGTTGAAGTGCTTACTGTAGGTGAAGTGCTGAAATCGCTAACCGAAAGAAAATCGCCTTGATTTGCAAAAGCCAGTCCTATGGAAGTAGTAATCCAATTATACCAAGTGAAATAAGAGTTAATAGGATGGTAAATGAACTCTATTTTATTTGAAGTCTCATATAGTTTAACCTGAAAACAGATATCGTTGTTTGTGTACCATTGCCATGTCCAGTTGTACCATTCAAAGGTGAAAACACGGTTGGGTGCAGTGCCTGAGACCAAATACCTAGACTTATAACCGGTTGTTGTTTTGTTTTGAGCATATAACACGCCAATTAATGGTCTACCTAAGGAGCCATTCAAATTCCCATCCTTTAAAGCATCCCCTTCAGCCACTGTTACGCCAGTTCGAAACGACAACCAACCCCATTTACTTGGTGTGACCTGAGTATAGTTTGCTCCGTTGAAATTAAAAGTAAAACCAATGTTTACAGTTGGATAATTACCATCAAGGCTAACATCTGTCCCAGAAATTGAAGAGTATGTTCCAGCTGAAGGCGTAAAATTGTAATTGCTTTGTGAGAAAGCATTAAAATTTATTGCGATTAGTAGAATAAATACTATTCGACGGATAAAAGAATATGACTGTAGCATAATATAAAATGAGATTTATACTAAAATAATTAAGATCACAAATATAGAATCATGGGAACGACTCTTCCTTGTCGATTTATACAATAGCATGTACGAATCGACAAAAACAAAGAATTTTGATAAATAAGGAGGTGATAAAATTGATCGAATACTTACTTGGCCAAGTAACAAGTATTTTAAAAGAAAAAAGTCCTCTTCATGAGAGGACTTTAGTATTAGTGAGTTTTAATTGCTATTCCTTTACAACCTTAATTGTATTTATCCTATCATCAGATATTATCTTAATGATGTATGTTCCTGCATCAAGATTCTTAATGTTTACCTGATTATTTACCAATTCTACCCTTTGAACCAGTCCACCATTTAGGTTGTAGATTTCAATTTTCGCCTTTGGGTCTATATTCTTAAGATATATAATTCCTGTGGTTGGGTTGGGGTAAATAGCTACCTCTGAAGCCTCTTGCGTTGGAATACCTGTCGATAGGGTTGTAAAGGATAATTCATTCCCATAAACCGTTCCTGCGCTATTGGTGGCATACGAACGCACGTAGTATATTGTATTCGAAGTAAGACCGCTAATGTTTTGTCAAAATGCCCGAATCGCGCGTAAATGGATTGTTGTGTTACTCTTTTCATATGGTACAATAACTCCATACCCGTAATCAATGTTAAACCAACAGGTAAAAGTACCCATAGCATTATCCTCCGTACTGCTCCAATATGGCCACATTATGTTAAAAGAACCAAGCCCTTTCCTAAATAAATTGATGTCCATTAGACTGAGTTCATCCTTTGAGGGTAGAAACCAATCACTGAAGCTACCATCCGTATAATCATCACAAAATTTAGCGGCATAGTAACCTTCACCTTGAACGCTGATGATAGCCGTCGTGTTCGCTTGCCCTGTACCAACTGCTGTTCCTGTTGCTCCCGTTTCTACAGGGCTTCCGTTGCACCATGCAACACCTAGACTCTGGTCGCTTAGGGCACAAACTAAACCATGCTGGTTAGGATACGTTCCTGTTACATAGAAAATGATACCCCCCTGATAGTAATCACCCGTTGCTAGTGTTGCAGAGGTTTGGAAACTAACTTCGGTTCCATAACTTGTACCGGCACCGTTAGTCGCAAAGGCGCGTACATAATAGGTAGTAGCCGGAGTCAACCCTGTCATGCTGCTTGTAAAAGTTCCAGTTCCGGCATCGATTGTTTTAAAATCAGATATAGTTGGTGCATGGTTTTTACTCCAGCAAACTCCGCGAGTGATAAGTGTTTCACCCCAATTTCCAGTAACTGTAGCTGCTACCGCCGTAATATTGGTAATAGCACCTGTTGTTACACTTGTATTGGTTGAAAATGTTAAATCATTGCTATAAACCGTACCAAATGCATTTACACCTTTAATCCTGAAATGATAGGTTGTACTTACTGTTAAGCCATTTAAATCAACACTAACAGATGTATTAGTACTGCCTGTTACAGGGTTTTGGGTAGCTGTGACTGTGGTTCCGTAACTTGCTGTAAGACCGTATTCAAAAGTTATATTGGTTGAACTCTTGTTGGCATTTACCATGCCATTGACTGTAGCAGTATTTAAACCTATTGAACTTGCCGGAGCTGTCATTACGGTTGGTATTGTAGATGCATCTATTCCCGTGCCCATTGAGAGTGGATACCAAACATTATCAATAAATACTTGAAATTGTTTTGCTGTTGTGTTAAAAATCAACATACTATTAGGTATATTTCGGCCCAGAGCATCACGCTCTGCATCAGTAAATTGTGGTAGCAAAACACCTTTGGTGTTGCTTTTTATATCTAACACAGAACGGTTGTCAGGTGCGTTTGTGCCAATACCTATTTGCGAAACATTGACAATAGCTCTGTTACCTGCATCACCACTATTTGAAACAACATTTGAAAGATTTTGTGTTTCTGTGTAACTTGTAAGGTAATTTGGCAAATCGCTAATTTGACTTTTGGTAATTGTAATTCCGGTTTTTTTATCCCATACTGTAAACAAAGGATCATTTTCTGTATAACTTTTCAAATATCCTGCACTTGTATGATCTCCCCAACTAAAAGCAGTATTCCAATTACCAATTAAAGCAGATGTTATTCCGTTTGCAACATGTGCAGTAAAAACAGGATCTGTTTCTACTGATGAAATAGTTGGTTTATTTAGTAAATCTTCATAATTGCCTGTGGTTGCTACTGCTGAGAAAAATGGTTTTGCTGTTATATCAGACCAGGTAGGTGTCCAATTAATTGCCCGATACAAACCCGCATGATTTCCCCAATTATATGCATTGTTCCAGTTCGTGATGTTTAAGTCAGGTAAATTGGTCAAAGAATGATAATCGGCAGTTTCTGCTTTTTTCGCATTCAGGGCATAAGGAACAGATAAAAGTTGGGATACCCCCATTTCTATACCATCAACTGTAATTTTAATAAAATAATTATCCGAACTCCAATCAATGGTAGAAAAATCAGATGTATTTACAGAGCCTATATTAATGTTAATAACACCCTGAGAAGTTGTAGTTAGCATGTGTGTTTCAGCAAAAACGCTTATACCTGTAATGCTACCTTTTAAAATAGCAATAGAAACACTCTTATTCTGTGAAGATATAATTCCACCATTTGCATCGCGTAAAACTGCCTGATATTTAAACTGCAAAGGGGTTTGGGAAAATGAAACATTAATTGTTATTAGCAAGATAATAAAAAGTAGAAAATGCTTCATGTTTTATAGTATTTGAAGATTTATTGAAAGTAGGTAAAACCTGTTTTTTAAAATAATATGATTTTCGGTTAACAAATATAGATTTTGTTTACCACAATTTCTTGTCGATTTATACAATAGCATGTACGAATCGACAAAAACGAAAAATTTTGATAAATGCTATGAGGCGGACTTTTTTCTCCAAACCAAAGGCGATTCGCCTGTAATTTGCTTAAACTGTCGGCTGAAGTTGGCTTGCTCGGTGTAGCCAACCAATTCGGAGATTTGTAGAATGGTAAAATCGGGATTATCGATCATTAGATTCTTTGCATCTTCAATTCTTAACCGATTTATCCATGTGTTAAAATTTACACCTTCCTCGCGGTTTATTAGATTTGAAAGAGTTGTTCGGCCAATCTTTAGGTTGTTAGCAATTTCTTCGATTGTAATACCCTGAACCAGATATTGTTTGTTTGAAAGTATGTTTTGCTTAAAGTATTCCCAATCAGATCTCGATGTCCTTATATGAATATGCTGAGTTTCCAGTGCAGGAGCATTTATTGCTGGTTCAACAATTGAAAAAACTTTGTTGTATTTGATGTATTCTTGTGCAAAACCGAAATAAAAGATAGCGAAAAGAAATGTTATAATCCAGTCAAATTGCTTTGGGAAGAAGTTTGAGACCATCGCAGTGATTCCAATAATTAATGCTGAAAAAAAAGCAATTCTCACCCATTTCATCTTTAACTGAACAACTTCTGAAAAATAGTCTAATAATTCTTCATCATACTTTTTCGCCTCTCTTAAAAATAGTATTGTGCAGTAAATTAGCTGAAATGTAAAGTATGCTAAAAATAGAACCCTAACCCAAATTGTTGGATTGTCGAGGTTTTGGGTAGCAAATTCTAGCGATATTATCTTAGGGTCATCATATATTGATGATGAAGTAATATACAGAGCAATAAATATCAAGTAAGGAACTAAATGTTTTAATACATTCCTGAGTTTTACAAAACTAGGGTTAATCAGTGTTATTAGCGTAAAGGTAAAAAGGAGGGCTTGTGTTGAGGAAATGAAAATGCCTATAAATGTGAAGTGTTCACGAGAATTATCTGCAAGATTAAATGTAAGTACAGCAATTGTTAATAAACTCAAAGCAAAATATGCTCCAGATAACACTTTAAGAGAAATTCGGTAACTCTTTAAGCCTTCTTTTTTAGGTATATGAATTGATAAAAAAGAGGTTCCCATTACCGCACAAATAACTGCTAGAAGGGAATTAGTTAAAAAATGAAAATTTGAACTCATAAAAAAGAAATTACCTCAATCATTACATCATCTCACAGTTGCTAAAATAGTCAAGTAATTCAAATGGTGCAAGGTGTTTTATCTGTTTTTTATATTCATTGAATTGGTTTGTATTTATATGATTTTCATATCTATAGAGTTTGCAAGATGGTTGATATAGCTTGCTTAATCGAAAATCGTGGCAATTGAAATTTGTCAATTTCATCGTTTTTTTGTGCAAATTGATAAAAGCTTTTATAAATAACTTGACTTTATTTGCTAAACGGAAGAGTTTCCACATTTATCTGAAAAACATAACATCATGAAATTAGTAGTTTTCTCCCAAACTGCTTTTGCAGTATTATTCAGCTGTTTAAGTTTTAATCAAGCAAAAAGCCAAGCAATAGCATTTTCTGAGGTTTATGATTCTTATTCAATTGAGAAGAAAATACCTCTCTTTATCGAGGAGTTTACCGATAACAAAAACAATTGGTATCTGGGAATCAAGGAGAATGTATGGTTTCAGAATCTACAGGAGGGAACGCTGTTTTTTCAATCGTATGAAAATGTTCCAAAAGAGGATTATAAAGAGGTTTATATCAATCAGAATAAAGATTTTGAGATTGAACTAAAAATTCGTCTCGATAAAGGGATTCAGAACAAGTTTAATGGTTTGCAATGGGGGAAATCGGCTGCTGAATCGAAGCAGTTCGATTTCTTCTTTAACGGCCAAGGGCAATTCACCATCGATAAATTTGTTGGTGGCACATTCACTGACTTTGTTCCCACTAAAGCAACAAAACTCATTAATAATTATACCTACAACACATTAACTGTTCGAAAGGTAGGATTGAAGTATTACTTCTTCCTTAATCAGGAACTAGTGCATTCAATGCCTTTCGAGCCCTTTTTTGGTAATGGCATCGGTTTTCAAGTTGCTGAGAAATCATCAACACAAATCGATTACCTAAAAGTTTGGCAACTTACAACAGGTGCTGAAGCTCAACTTCCTAAACTGGCCATCACTAGCGAGAAGTTTTCTTCGGCATCTGGTTTAATTGCCTCGGGTCAATCCGTTAAACTGAATTTTACCATAAGCAATAAATCCTCAGAAGATGCTAATAATGTGAAGTTGCTTTATACTTTACCTGCAAATATTCTTTTGCTCGAAAGCGAAACCAATTTACAGCTTAAAGCAGGCGCTCAGCGTGAGGTTGAACTTGTTTTTTATGTGAATAAAGGCGTTGATTTAAAGAGTATTGATATTAAACTTAAAGCTGAAGGTGCTCAATTAGAAGGACAATCAGAAAAAACATTTACAGTTGCTTTAAACCAATCGGTTCAAGCAGGTGATGTACAAAATGTACAAGATTTCACTTTGATGCGTGGAAGCAACGATCCGCTTAAAGGGTTAAAGGCGGCAAAGGCCATTCAGGAGGTATCTGTTGGTCGCTATTTTGCATTAATCATTGGGATTGATGGCTATTCGGGCGAATGGAAACCACTAAAGAATGCGGTTAACGATGCAAAAGCGGTGTCGGAAAAGTTGACAAGCAACTATGAGTTTCAATCAATTAAAACTTTATACAACGAGCAGGCAACACGTGCAAACATACTTAAGGAGTACGAATGGTTAATGGCTAATGTCCGAGAGAACGATAATCTGTTGATCTTCTATTCGGGTCATGGCGATTACAACGAAACGCTACAGCGTGGTTTTTGGGTTCCCGTTGATGCCACCAGCAGCTCTGTTTCAGGGTTGATTTCGAATACCGATATTCAAGCGTTTTTAAGTGGAATCAAATCGAAGCATACATTCCTAATTGCCGATGCTTGTTTTAGTGGCGATATCTTTAGAGGAAAAACCCTAACCATTCCATACGAGAACTCTTTCAAGTACTATAACCAGATTTACTCAAAACCTTCTCGTACCGCATTAACATCCGGCGGTGTTGAGCCAGTTATGGATGGCGGAAAAGATGGTCACTCAGTATTCACCTACTATCTGCTTAAATCGCTGACCAACAATCAAAATCAATTCTTTGATGCCAGTCAGCTTTACAACGATCTTAAAGTTGCTGTTATCAATAATTCCAATCAAACGCCGGGTTTTAGCCCAATTGTTAACACTGGCGATGAGGGCGGACAGTTTATCTTTATAAAAAAACAAAATCAGTAGAAATTTGTGAGACAATTT
>JANYLA010000005.1 GCA_025361485.1 Bacteroidales bacterium | reverse complement strand
ACGGTTGGAAAGCATGGTAATGAATCTATAATAAAAGCATACGTAAAATCTCAAGGTCGAGAAAATGAATATAAAAAGATACATAATCAGCAATTGTCATTGTTTTAATACCTCGTCAGCTCTGCTGCGAGGTAGTTTATTGGAAAGTGCTGTTTTTGAAAACAATTTGGCAGAGGCTAAGGGAAAGTTAACAATTAAAGGGATTACCAACCCACTGTCTTTTACTGTTACAAAAAATGGTAACACCTATACTGCTAGTATTGCTGTTGACCGTTCAAAGTTTGATGTTCGCTATGGTTCAGGTTCCTTCTTCGAAAACTTAGGCGATAAAGTTATTGCAGATATTTTTACGTTAGATGTGGTTTTGGTGGTTGAATAATATTTTAGAACGAACTGGATAACCGCAAAGAAGCAGAAATGCTCTTTGCGGTATTTTTTTTCTATACAGGACAATAAAGAAATGAAAAATTCATTTTTATATTTGTGGGTATTGTTATCATAAATATCTTTACTTTCGTAACCAGAAATAATTACTACTAAATATTGGTCGATTATGATGTCTTTTATTCTACTTCAAACCATTCAAGAGCCTGTAGTTACTCATCAAGCCGAGAATATGTTTCAGATTATTATGAAGGGTGGATGGATTCTGATTCCAATCTTTTTCCTTTCGTTGGTCAGCTTTTGGGTAATATTTGAACGTTGGACTATTCTGAAGCGCGCTTCGAAAACGCCAAACTTAGTAAGCGTTATTAATCCGATGCTTAAAGAGGGTAAACTCGATTTAGCGATTAATACCTGCGAATCAACAAACCAACCTGTTGGTAAAGTATTAGCTGCAGGCTTGCATACCATGGGCTTTACCATTCGGGATATTCAGGATGCTATGGAGGCTGAGGCGCATCAGCAGATCGACTCATTAAGTCGTGGTGTAAACTACTTAGGAATCATTGCAACCATTGCACCAATGTTTGGTTTCTTGGGAACAATTTTTGGAGTAATCAAGATTTTCTACAATATCTCATTAACCGATAATATTAGCATTGGTATCATTTCTGGAGGGCTTTACCAAAAGATGGTTTCATCGGCATCGGGTCTACTTGTAGGCATTATCGCTTTTGCAGGGTATCACCTTTTGAATTCAAAAATCGATAGGATTACCTCGATGATGGAGAAGCAGGCGAATGATTTAATGGGTATACTTCGTAGCCGTGGATAATCAATTCACTTAAGTTAATTGAATTTAAAATGAAACTTAAACGTAAACGTGAGATGCACGCCGAGGTCTACACTTCGTCGCTCAACGATATCATGTTTTTTCTATTACTATTCTTCCTTATCATTTCAACATTGGTTAACCCTTCGGTAATTCAGCTTATGCTGCCAAAGGCATCGGCCAATGTTCAGAAGATATCGAAGCAAACCATTAACCTTTCGGTTACCAAGGAGCTTAATTATTACCTAAATGATAAGGCGATAGCCTTTGATGCTATTAAACCGAGTATTCAGAAATTAGTAGCGAATCCCGAAAATACAACAGTAATATTAAGGGCCGACCGAACCATTCAGCTGCAGGATTTGGTTTCAATATTAGATATTGGTAACCAACTTCATCTAAAGATGATTTTGGCAACACAAAAAGAGTAATTATTTTACTTTTAGATATCAGGCCATTCTGTAGTTCCCGGATGGCTTTTTTATTTTATAGAAATTTAAACAAAACAGTAGGGTGAATTAGGATTGAGTTGTATTAATAGTAAACAACCGTAAATCTTTTAAATTTGAGAATATGAAAACATTAAGTAAAACATCAATCATTTTCTTGTTCTGCATTTTTATTGCTATTACAAGTGCATACGGACAGAATAAAGTAGTTGTAGCTAAGGAAAAACACCCAAGAAACAAAGTGGTAGTGGTTAAGGGCAATAAGCACCATATTGGAAAGGTTAAAGTATACCATCCACATTGGGCACCAAGGGCAAATTTTAAGCATCGTTGGGTTTACTTTCCTCGCCATAACTTTTATTGGGATAACTTCCGTAATGTATACGTGATAAGGACAGGTACTATTTGGGTAACAAGTAAGACTACGCCAAAAGAGATTGAGAACATTGATCTCTCAAAAGAGAAGAGTATAGAACTAAGCGAGGAGTATGATACCCAGGAAGCAATTCAAGATAAGAATGAAGAGCATCAAACGGAATATAAGGTTAAGTAGGTTTAAGACGTTTCGGTAAAAAAATCCAGCGTTGTGTTGGATTTTTTTTAATAAGGAAACATTGAACCAAATGGACTGAAGTTATTCGGTGAAATTCCCATAGCACCAGGTCCATTGGAAAAGTTAAACGATGCGCCAATGGTTGTTTTTTTTCCTAATTTATAGTTAAAGCCTACACCAAATTCTTGATAATCCATCGTGCTAATTCCTGTATGGAAGGGCGATATGAATAGCTGATTTTTGCCGAATGCTCCCATGGCATAAACGCTGAAACGATTGTTCACTTGGTATTGTCCATAAGCAAAGGCTTGTGTAGGATTTCCTGCTGATTGTTGCAACTTCGGATTATCTAAACTGCTTTTCATCATGGGCATGTTATTCATATTATTGTAAGATAGCGTAGCTCCGGCAATAATTTGAACCTTATTACTTGGGGCAAATGCAACAGTTGGTGATACCGAGGAACTTGAATAGCCCATTCCTCTCCCAAATGATGTGTAACCGGCACCGAACGACATATGAAATTCTGGTTTACCAGGTTTAATAATTCCAAAAGGCGAGTAAACAGATGTATCCTGTTCACTTGAACTTTGGCTAATAGGAGTATAGATTTTATACAAATCGTTAACTAGTTGGGCGTTGGAGATGTAAGCGAATACGCTTACTAGAATCAACGTTAAAACTACTCGCTTCTTCATATTTGAATGTTTTAACTAACTATCGCAAATTTATAAATGAATTGGTTTAAAACATCATTCATCTACAAAAATTATTCCATGATAAAGAATAATTAACAGTTTTTATAAATTTGATTATTAGCATATAACGAGCGAACGCATTGATATTGATCCTAAATCGAATGATTCGTTGAAGTAGTTTACGGATTCATTTTTCTCTTGCAACGCAAGTATATAGAGTAATGGGAGAAAATGATCATAGGAGGGATGAGCCATTGTTGCAACTGAACCTAGTTTCTGAAAATCAACTACTCCTTGATGATTAGTGCTATCGATATATGATTTTATTGTACTATCAAATTCTAATGCCCAATCGTAAGTTTTATTCGAAAGGTTCAACGCTCCGAGATTATGAACAATATTTCCGCTTCCAAGGATTAATACACCTTTATCTCGTAAAGATTTTAACTGCAAGGCCAAATCATAATGGAATTGAGGAGGTTTTGAGTAATCGATGCTTAATTGGTATACGGGTATATTGGCATCAGGTAACATTGGCAGAAGAACTGACCACGTTCCATGGTCGAGACCCCACTCAGAATCGGCTATTATCTTCGGATTATTCACTAAATCAATGGTTTTATTAGCAAAATCTGGGGAGCCAGGGGCTGGGTATTGCTGCTTGTAAAGCTCATTGGGAAAACCGCCGAAATCATGAATAGTTCTTGGTGTAGCCATTGCTGTTACTTTTGTTGTACCCTGAGTAATCCAATGTGCTGAAATGGATAGAATTGCTTTGGGTTTTGGTAATTTCTTACCTAGCTCTTCCCAACTTTTTTGATACTGATTATCCTCAATAGCATTCATGGGGCTTCCATGCCCTATGAAAAGAGCAGGCGTTTTATCAGTTGGTTTAAAATCTTGAATCGATTTAAGAAACTCAGAATTCATAGTTGTTTTTCAGTATAAACAATCTTTATGGTTATAAGTTTACTTTTTTGAGAGAACTACGATTTTAAATCGATAACCTACTTCAACCTAATTCCTTTATCCTCAATATCAATAAGTCTAAATTTGAATAGGGCACCAATGGCTTTCTTGTAAGTCTTTTTGCTTACACCAAAGAGTTCGTAAATGGTATCGGGATCGCTTTTGTCAGTGACAGGTAGAAACCCATTATGTTTCTTTAGCACTTCAATAATTTTTAACGAAATATCGTCAACCTTGCCATAGCCAGGTTTTTGAAGGATTAGATCAATCTTTTCGTCTTCACGAATTTTCTTGATATAGCCTTTCATTTTATCGCCACGATGCAAAGGCTTAAAAACTTCGTTTTTATATAAAACGCCTAAATGGGAGTTGTTGATAATTGCATTGTATCCTAAATCGGTTTCGCTTGCAATAAGCAAATCAACCTCTTCGCCAGCTTGGTATGCAGGGGGCAGGTTATCAAGGAATTTCTCAATTTTAGCCGATGCAACTAAACGCTTAGTGTCGTAATCTAAATAAACAGTTACAATATATGATTTGCCCTCTTCCATTTTCATTTTTTGTTCGCGGAAGGGCACAAAAAGATCTTTCATCAAACCCCAATCAAGGAATGCGCCAATAGGACGAACAGCAACAACTTTGAGGCAAGCAAATTCCCCAATCTTGATATATGGCGTTTCAGTGGTTGCTATGATCCGATCCTCCGAATCGAGATAAATAAATACCTCAAGAATATCCTCAGGCTTGGCATTTTCGGGAACATATCGTTTGGGTAAAAGAATTTCGCCATGTTCATCACCATCGAGATACATCCCAAAGTCTACCTCTTTTACTACTCTAAGGGTATTTAGTTTTCCAATTTCTGCCATATAAAGTCGTTTCATTTATGGGATAAAGGTATTACTTTATTTTTTGATGACATGAATGAATCTCAATCTCCAATGATTTATTAAACAAAGTGATTTTGTAATTGAATCCTATTAGTGAAAAGTAACATGGATCTATTAGTCAGAAACGAACAGTATTTCATCCGAATAAACTTTTTAATATGTTTACTATAGGGACAATGGTCGACTACTTCTATAATAGTTAGCATCATCGATTATGGAACACATTTTTTTGTTCATTGGTGTTAATAATGTAAATACATTACATGTGTGTTTTATAGGAATTGCCAACAAACGTATAGTTTGTATTCTCATTTTCCTTAATTTAGTCCAATTAATTTATTTTTTATTATATCACCTCAAATTGTAATTGAAAGTTCGATGGCAAAAATCTTTACAATTCTCAATAATAAGGGAGGTACCGGCAAAACCACAACAGTGCTGAATTTAGGAACCGTGTTAGCCAAAATGGACAAAAGAGTTTTACTTGTTGATCTGGATAGCCAATGCAATCTCACTTCTGCATTGGGATTATGGGGTGTAGAGGATACTATTTGTGACTTATTTCTCGGTAAATGCTCAATTACTCAAGCAGTAAAACAAAATGGGAAGATAAATTTACTCCCTGCTTCAGATAAACTTCTCGAAACAGAATTTTTAATTAACAGTGAGCCCGGTAGAGAGTATATACTAAAAGAAAAACTTGAGAAAATCTTGGATGAATACGATTATATACTAATTGATTGTCCACCAAGTTTAGGGACTTTATCAATAAACTCACTGGTTGCAGCTGATTATTTTATTGTTCCAATGCAGGCTGAAAACTTTGCATTTATTGGGCTTGATAGAATTATGTCTGTATCCGAAAAGGTTCAAAAGCGTATGAATCCTTCGTTACGGCTTGCAGGTATTCTTTTTGTAAAACTAGCTCCTCGCACAAAGTTTAGTCAGGCTGTAATTACAAACCTAACTAGCAATGAACATTTTAAAGACAAGCTGTTTAGCACGTATATTCGTCAGGATATTGCATTAATGGAATCGGGGGCTTTCAAACAATCTGTATTCGAGTATGCCCCAAAGAGTAGGGGTTCTGAGGATTATATGGACTTTGCAAACGAATTGATTAAGAAGTATGACAAGAAATAAACTTACAATCGAGGATATTCAGAAAGCACTTCTTTCTAATACTCATTTTATTAAGGAAGTTGAACCTGAAAAACCGTTAGAAATTGCACAAGTTAATACCCAAAGTGGTAAAGTTGAGAATTCTGCAAATAACGACTTTCAGATAGATCCAAGAGTTTTAAAGAGAATTAAAATTTTATCAGCCTATTTAAAAATAGATCAAGATGAAATAATTAATAATGCATTAATGTATTATTTAAGTATAAAATCAACGCAGCTTAACCAGGCAATGCAGAAACTTAGAGAGAAATAGTGTTTTAGCTATTGTTTATTTTGTAGGATAATCATCACAGTTAATAATATTCAACAAATTTATATGAGCAAGTATATAATAATTCCATTACTACTTATAGCGACCTTTGCTTATAGTAATGAATTGTTTCAAAAAGTGGCGAGTCAAAATACGAGTATTGACTCAACTTTTTTTTATAAGAGCCTGTTTAAATATTTTTAATCATCATAACAATAGATGCTAGCAGTACCCATGCCTCACTTGTTTCCATATCCGCTTCATAATCCCTGCTTAAACGTCGAAACCAGGAGAACCAAGCAATGGAACGCTCAACAATCCATCGCTGGGGAATAACCTTGAAACCCGCCTCATCGCTACGGGTCACCACTTCAAACTCAGCCTTTAGGTGCTTCTGGGTTAATTCCACTAATCGTGCTCCAGCATACCCGCCGTCGCCTAGAATCTTCTTTAACCTAGGGAACGCCCCTTCCATTCCTTTGATAACCCGCTCAGCCGCGACGCTGTCATGCACATTCGCCTCGGTAACCACTACGCTCATCAGCAGCCCCAGCGTATCTACTACGATATGCCGCTTTCGACCTTTTATCTTCTTGTTCCCGTCAAACCCCTTATCGGGTATGCCCCACTCGCTGTTCTTTATGGACTGGGAATCGATGATTCCCAAGCTGGGACTGGCTTCCTTGTTGTTTTTCTTTCGCACCAACCCCATCAGGTGAGCCTGTACCCGCTTAAACGTGCCGTTGACCAGCCATTTTCGAAAGTAATAATACACCGTGTTCCATTTCTCGAATTCATGAGGGAGCATGCGCCACTGGCAGCCTGTACGTGCTAGGTATATTATTGCTTCCCAGACCTTGCGCAGCGAGGTCTTGCGCTTGCGCTTGTCGTTCAGAATTTTCTTTATACATTGCCATTGGCTATTGGTTAGGCTGGTTGGGTATTTTATCATCGCTTGTTCAAGTGTGGTTATTTGAGCAAGCTCGGTATACTATTTCAAATTAGCTAATCAATA
>JANYLA010000004.1 GCA_025361485.1 Bacteroidales bacterium | reverse complement strand
AATTGTTGATGAGATTAACCTGTCTGATGCCGATATTGAGGTATTCAAAGAGCAAACCAAGCAGAAAGTTGATGAGTTCCAACAGCACATCGTTACCATTGGCAGCAAGGATCAACCTGCCGAAAAGCGCAATATGGCGGAAAAAGAAGCTTTAAAACTTTTCTTTAAGGGTGCTGAAATGCAAACATCGGTTATTATGCCCGATGGTTCTGTAACAATTCAGTCGCGACCAATGGAGAAATACCTAGCTCGTCTAAAATCATTGCCTTTTACAGCAGTGGTTATAAAATTCTACGACTTGGTTTACATCTCAAGCTTCACCAAAGGGCCTGATGGTCGTTACTACTCTTCGGCCACAGTTATCCAAGAGTTTACTGGCTTTACTGGCGATAATATCGTTTACAAGGACGTTACCAAAAAAGAAATTGAGATAGTTATCGACCTTGTTGAGGATAAGTTCTTTAATGAGAAGAAATGGAAGGTATTCCTTGGTAACATCAAAGCCACCGAAACAAAGAAAGTTTAGCAGATGAGATTTGCCCAACTCCAATATATCCTTTTGCTGCTTATTGTTTCTATAAACAGTTCATATGGGCAGCAAAAGGATATTCTTAGCAATACGCTAATTACTCCAAAAGAGTATTACCTCCAAGTAAAGCAGTTCGGCGAATTTATCGATAGATTTAACTATAAAAGCGATTGGAGAGGCAACCTTATAACAGATGAGTTTAAAAAAGCTGTTCCCCGTGCAAATTATATTCTTTACCTTTTCAATGGTGAAGATTCAAGAATGACTAACCCAACCGATTCTTCCTATAGAGTAGTTTGTAGCCAGTTTATTGCATATATAAACGCTTCAGATAAACCACAAGTAATTAACCTTTTTAGCGGACAGGTTAAGGCATTGGTTAAAGTGAACATTTTATATTATGGAAAAGAACAATCTGCCAGCCTTGAAATGCTCCCCGAGGTTTTACCCGATCGCTCTGCAAAATGGGTAATCAATAGAGTTGAAGCTGATTGGCTAACTTTAAATGCCGATAGCTTATTGAATCGATTCATTTCACCCAATAGCCACGAAACCAACTTCATCAACTTAAAGAAGTTGAATGCAACCTCCAATCCAATCTACTATTTTGCTACTCCAACAGCAACAACAATGAACTTTATAAGTGAAGTGACAAAGAAGCATATCGTAATTCAGCATACAGAAAAGGTTACCTATTTTATCACTTTTCCTGGATGGGAGATTACCGTTGATGAGTTTAATCGAACATCAAATAACTCTGGTTGGTTAATCAGCAATTTAAAAAAGTGCAACTGACCAAGACTTCTCTTATTCTTTATTGATTAAAAGATTTCTTATTTTCGCAAAGCAAAAATCCTTTTAATAATAATTAGAATAACCCTGAACTCTCTTGGCTCATGAGAAAACCCAAAAAGCAATTCTATGTGGTTGTTCTAGTGTTTGTGCTAATCCTTGGGTTAATCCCTGGGTTAATCCCTGGGTTAATCATCTATAAAATATTTTTTCAGCCAGATACTTTTCAGGTAAACAAGTTCAAGTACCCTATTTTTGGTATTGATATATCGAAACATAACGGGAAAATCAACTGGGATAAGTTAAAAGACCAACATCTCGATTTCGTTTTTATTAAGGCAACCGAAGGTAAAACTCGCCTTGATCCAACCTATCAATATAATCTAAAGGGAGCTAAAAGTATCAATGTTCGAGTTGGAGCTTACCACTTCTTTAAGTTTAACCGAGACGGCGCTGACCAGGCACGTAACTTTTTAAGCAAAGTAAATATTTACAACCTAAACTTTGCTCCTATTCTCGATGTTGAGGAATCGGGAAACTATACGAACAGGAATAATCCCAAACTTGTAATCAACGAGATACGAAAATTTATTAAATACATTGAATCAAAGTCAGCCCGTAAAGTAATTATATATACCAATGGTAATGAATATTTTAAGTATATAAAAGACAATTTTAATAGCAACCCCCTTTGGATTTGCTCCCTCGATGAGGTCCCACCAATCGATAGGGAATGGAAGTTCTGGCAATACGCCCACCGCGGAGAGGTAGATGGAATAAAGGGCTGGGTAGATCTTAATACCTTTAACGGTAGTAAAAGTGATTGGAATAGTTTTATTAGTGGAGGGGCAAGATAGAGCCTTATTGAGCATCTAAAATAACCTAATCTAATTTTCTCACCCTTTTTAAGGCATTTCTTTAAAACATACTTAACTTTATATTGATATTATCTCATAGCCTTTCTATGCTATTATTGAAGAAAAATAACTTTCGATTATTGAAGAGAATTCTCCCTCTTCAAACAGCTCTGTTATTTCTTTTTGCTTTTCTATTCAATTTACAAAGTTATTCCCAAACCGATTCAACCAAGAAAAGCATGTCATTTGATTTTGGGTTAACACGCGATAGGAACATTAATCTCTGGCCTATTTATAAACGTACCATTTCAGATTACGAAAAGGATAAACAATTACTTTTCCCCATTTATAGGAGCTACCAAAATTTTAAACTAAAAGAAAAACGGAGTCATCTCGTTCCATTTTTCTGGAAGGATAGTAGTAAAACAAATGAAAATTTAAGGATTGTATCGTTATACTATCCATCCCTAATCCATCTTTCTAAGGATAATGTTGATAAAACAAAAACATTCACCTTTTTAGAGTTTGCACCACGAATTAATATTCTAGAATTCAAAAAATCGCCTGATGGTCTAGTGATGCAAAACAATCTGCTATTTTTTCTATGGGTTCAGAATAATCAGATAACAAAAAAATCACATATAATTATTTTCCCTACATACTGGCAATTCAAAAGCCCTACAAAGGAAACAACTACACTTTTGCCACTTTACTCCTATGGCAGTTACTTGAACGAGAAGAATCACTATTGTGCTATTACTCCTTTATATTGGCACTTTAAGTCCACCAAAAGGAACAGTAATCTACTTCTTCCCATTTGGTGGAATAGAAGTACAATTTCTGGAAAGGATACAACAGCTAGCAATCTCTTACTCCCTGTTTACTGGTCGCATAAGGATAGATACTCGAATAACAAAGTATTATTTCCCATTGTATGGAGCCTTCAGAATGTAAGATATAAGTCATTGACAATTATTCCTTTCCTCTCATACGGAAATAGTACAAATAGAGAAAGACAGCATTTGATATTAAGTCCATTTTATTGGCATTTTAAGCGATACGAAAGCGAAAGCATTACCATATTCCCAATTATATGGAGAAATACATGGAAAACTAAATACGAGAACACCTCTTCACTCGTAATATTTCCTTTATACTGGCAACAACAAAATAATAACGAAAATAGTCTAATATTACTGCCCTTTATATGGAGCAAGAATTCTCCTGATTACCATTCATTCTCATTTATCCCTTTGATTTCAGCTGGTCACTCACCCGATAATACTGTTAGACATATTATTATAACACCATTTTTGTGGCATTATAAATCGCCTGATATTACTAGCAATACATTCTTTCCAATCTGGTGGCATAGAATAAGAGGTGTTGGTGATGAAGCCAAAAAAACAAACATTATCTTTCCATTTTACTGGGCTAAAAAAGATCCATCCTACCAAAGGAGTATCTTTATTCCTTTAATATGGAAATTTAAAAACCCCGATTACCATACCTTTACTTTTATTCCATTCACTGCTTTCGGAAAGTCATCAGATGGTAAAAACTCATACCTTGCCATAAGCCCATTATACTGGATATTTAAGACTGAATATGGAGGAAGTAAATTACTTTTCCCGCTATGGTGGCAAAACGATAAAACCAATAAAGGTGAGGTAACAAGTTCATCAAGAGTTGTATTGCTTTATTGGAAGTATAAAGATGCTGAGAGAAAATATCAAGGGATGTTCCCTCTAATTTGGAATTTAAAGAATAAGTCAAACCAATCATTTACATTTTTCCCTTTATTCTCCTTTGGACAAACACCCGATAGCACTAGAAAATATAATATCGTCACTCCTCTTTTCTGGCATTTTAAAAATCAGGAACGAAATTTCAGCACTATCGTCCCAATATGGTGGAAAAGAGATTTAATGGAAGGAGAAAATACTCGACACTTTAGATTGTTATTACCTATTTATTTTTCAAGAAGCGATAATTTTAGTAGTCAAAAAATTTTATTCCCAATTATCTGGAGTTTAAGAAATCTCACCTACCAATCTTTTACATTTGTTCCTCTTTTTTCGTTTGGACATAGTACCTCTAATGAAGTTCATCATTTTGCCTTTTTACCACTATTCTGGTATTTTAAAAATCCCGAAGGACATTCGGCAACCTTAATACCACTATTATGGAACTCCAAGTATGGGGAAGGTGAATCAATGGTAAAGTGGAATGTAGTTTTTCCTATTTACTGGGCAAATAGGGATAGTAAGCACAACAATCATGTCTTAGCACCTTTGATCTGGAGTTTTAATAATTCACAGTATAGCTCCTTTACATTTGCACCATTATTTTCAGGTGGGCATAATAATGATAATACTAAAAGCCATTTGGTGCTTTCCCCTCTCTTTTGGCATTTTAAAAATCCGAGTGGTTATACAAATGTCCTATTCCCAATCTGGTTGAGTAACTGCAATAAAGTTAGTAAAGGAGTTGAGAAGACTAATATTCTTTTTCCAGTATTCTGGTCGTTCAGCAATCATAAACAATCAACTAAAATTATTTTCCCTTTAATATGGACGTTTAAAAAATCCAAAAGCCATTCTTTCACCTTTGTTCCTCTTTACTCCTCAGGAAAAAATATTAATGGCAGAGAGTATAAAATGGTTTCACCACTCTATTGGAAATTTGATAGTAATGTTCATCATAGACGAATCCTTTTTCCTCTGTTCACTAGCTATAGTGACACTTCAAAACAGAAACGGTTTGATGTGCTATTCTTCTTAATTAGAAATAATAGTACACCCAAATCATCACGCTTAAGCTTTCTTTGGCCTTTCATTGAGAAAACGAAAACTATTGATTATCGATATTTTCGATTTGCGCCTTTGGTTTGGAGCAAGAAGAGTGCTGCATTTAGCTACTTTACAATACAGCCATTCTACTACCATAGCATAAGCAAAGAGCAAAAAACGGTTCGAATAATTTGGGAACTTTACGTTCATCGGAACCAGTATAATATATCGAAATCAAATAGTATCCTTTGGAAAGTAGCCACTTGGGAAAGATTTACCAATGGTGACCACGAATTTAGATTATTATACCTTCTATACTCCAATTCAAATGTTGATGGCAATATTGAGAAAAGCTTATTTCCTTTCTACTTCTTAACAAAAGAAAATAATGGAAATCGATCGCTTTCTGTGATGTTTTATTTCTACAACTCGCTTAAACGAAAAATTCCAAACACCAAGGAGTATTACCAGGAAGAACGAATTTTTTGGTTGATTCGAATTCGTTCAAATTACAGAACATTAAAAGAAAAGGGGATTGAGATAGAATAGTCCTTATAGAAAAAAAGGCTTCCAGTATTGGAAGCCTTTTTTTCTATTCAGAATAAGTTATTAGAACTTATATACGTTATCAGCAATCAGTTTATCGGCAATACGACGACGAGCATCTTTAACGTTAACACCAGCAACATGGGTTAAGGTTTTGATAGCCTTGTTTAACTTCTCAACAACTTCACCTTCAATGCTTGAATAGATTGCATCTTTAGCATTCTTACGAATATTGCTTGCTGCATCGTATACGAATACATCAAGCATATCTCTGTTGATGGAGTTAGCACCTTTTAAATTCTCTAATTTTTGAACTCTTAATGCAAGTGATTCAGCAATGTAAAGCTCCATAATCATATTCGAAAGGTTGTTAACCACCTCTTGCTCGCTCATAAAATTCTTGCCAAGAGCCTTATTCGTGCTGTAAATTGCAAGCATAACGGCTTTCTTGTAGTTCTTTATGAAACGAAGTTTTTGCTCAAAGTAGCTTTCACCCGCCTTTGCGCTATCGTTAATTCCATCGAGGTTATTGTATAACGCCTCGGCAGGGCCGAATAGGTCGTATTCACCCTTTAAAGCACGTTTTGTAGCACTCTCAACAACAAGTAAACGGTTGATTTCGTTGGTTCCTTCAAAAATACGGTTGATACGTGAATCGCGGTAAGCCTTATCAACATTCATCTCGGCAGAGTAACCCATGCCACCATGAATTTGAACACCCTCGTCAGCAACATAATCCAGCATCTCTGAACCATATACCTTAAGGATTGCATCCTCTACAGCATAGTGGCTGATTGCATCAATGGCGGCTTGGCCGTAATCGCAACCTTCAGCTTTATACTTATCTAATAGAATATCAACATCTTGACTTACACGATAAATGGCCGATTCGTGAGCGTATGCTTTGATTGCCATTTGAGCAAGCTTGTGCTTAATAGCACCAAAATTTGATATCAAAGTGTTGAACTGCTTACGCTCATTGGCATACTTAACCGACAAGCTAATGGTTTCCTTCGCTGCACCAATAACATTAGCGCCAAGCTTCATACGACCCATGTGAAGAATGCTTAAGGCAATACGGAATCCATTGCCACGAGCACCTAGCATGTTTTCAACAGGAACCTTCACATCATTATAATAAATCTGAGTGGTTGATGAACCTTTAATACCCATCTTGTGCTCATCTGGACCAATTACAACACCTGGCCAATTGCTCTCAACGATGAACGCACTTAAAATACGGTCGTTATCAATCTTTGCAAAAACTACTTGTGTATCGCAAAAACCACCGTTGGTAATCCACATTTTTTGTCCGTTAAGGATATAATGCTTACCATCTTCGGATAATTTAGCATTGGTTTTACCAGAGTTTGCGTCGCTACCAGCACCTGGCTCGGTTAAGCAATATGCTCCAACAAGTTCACCGGTTGCAAGGCGTGAAACGTATTTTTCGCGTTGATTCTCGTTACCATAGTACATAATTGGCATGGTACCAATACCGCAGTGGCACATGTAAGCAACAGAGAAAGAGTAACCTGCGCCAGTTGTTTCAGCTACAAGCATTTGTGTCGTAAAATTCTGACCGAAGCCATTGTATTGCTCAGGAATTGCTACTCCTAACATACCAAGCTCACCAGCTTTCTTTAGAAGTTCTTTCATTAAAACTCTATCGCCCTTTTCTGTTTTTTCAAGGTTAGGGTAAACTTCAGTAACAAGAAAATCGCGACAAGTTTGCGCAATCATTCGTTGCTCTTCATTAAACTCCTCAGGAACGAAAATGCTATTCGCATCAACATCCTTTACTAGGAATTCACCACTTTTAAGGTTTACAGTACTTTCCATTTGTTTGATGGTTATTTTGATTTATTATAATCCGAGTGAAATAGCAATAAGTTCCGCAATATCGTAATTTTTTATCTCTTCCTCCTTATTTTTATACTTAAGACCATCGGTCATCATGGTCATGCAGAAAGGACAAGCAGTTGCAATGATTTTTGGATTTGTTTTAAGAACATCCTCCGTACGCTCGATAAAAACCTCTTTATTCCCGTGTTCTGCCTCCTTGAACATCTGAGCACCACCAGCGCCACAGCATAAAGCGAAGCTTTTACTTCTATCCATTTCAACATAATTGGTTGTAATGGCTTTTAGAAGTGTGCGTGGCTCGTTGTAAATATCGTTTGCTCTTCCTAAATAGCAAGGATCGTGGTAGGTAATTCGGTCGTTTGTAAGTGATGATGCATCAATCTTAAGTTTACCCTCTTCCATAAATTTATCGAGTAGCTGAACGTAGTTGATAACCTCATAGTTTCCACCTAAATCAGTATACTCGTTCTTAAAAATATTGTAGCAATGAGGGCAAATGGTGATTATCTTTTTAACCTCATACATCTTAAAGATTTCAATATTCTGAAGGGCTTGCATCTGATAAAGCATTTCATTTCCGGCTCTTCGAGCAGGGTCTCCTGTACAAGTCTCCTCTTTTCCAAGCACTGCATAGCTAACATTCAAATGAGCAAGAATCTTTGCAAATGCACGGGCTACTTTTTTATATCTATCGTCGTATGCACCAGCACAACCCACCCAGAATAAGTATTCAGGTTTTTCACCTTTTGCAAAAAGGTCGGCCATTACTGGAACTTCTATCTTACGTGTTTCCATTTATTCGTTGTTCGTTGTTCGTTAATCGTGAAAAGTTAGTCGTTAATCGAAACAAATGATGTTTACCATTATCCTACTTTAACCTATAGTGTCTGATTTCTAACTTCTAAATTCTGTCTTCTTTAACTTCTCAGACTTCTATCTTACATTCATCTCCAAATCAACCGCCCAAAGCAAACGGTCCTCAGACGAGTATTGCCATGGTGCACCATTATTTTCGATATTACTAAGCATTGCTTTTACTTCTTTAGGTGCAGAGCCCTCCTCCATCACTAAATATCGACGCATATCAACAATTAACGTTGGATGGTTAATATTTATAGGACATTCTTTAGCACAAGCATTACAGGTTGTACAAGCCCAAAGCTCCTCCTCTGAGATATAATCGCGAATCAATGATTTATTATCGGTAAAATCTTTGCCATTCTTAATCAACTTTGGACCTTTCTCCTTCATACGAGCCCTTAAATCCATCATCACTTTACGAGGAGATAGTTTCTTACCTGTGATGTTTGCAGGGCAAACAGAGGTACAACGACCACATTCAGTACAAGCTAACGAATCGAAGTAATTCTTCCACGAAGCATCCTCAGCATCCTTTACACCAAAACGTTCAATGGGTGCATCGGCTGCAGGTGCTGCAAAAGCAGCATTTGGGTCCATCATCAGCTTAACCTCACGGGTTACATTGTCCATGTTTGGAAGTTTTCCGAGTGGCTCAAGCCTTGATAGGAATACGTTTGGAACCGACATGAACACATGGAAATGCTTGGAGTAAGGCAACATATTCGCAAATGCGAATATCAATAGGATATGCATCCACCAATAAATTTCGTACTGAACCAAAACTGATTCAACCGTTAAACCTGAGAATATGGCTGACAAATACTTACTTACAGGGTAAACACCCTCAATTGTACCGCCAATAAGTGATGTGTGACTATAGTATGCTGAGTTCATTCCCAAAAGGGATAGCATCAGCAAAAGGATTATCGAAAGGGCAATATTTGCATCAAGGTGAGATATCTTCTTCATCTCAATCCCCTCGAAACGCTTAACGTGTAGGAACACCCTACGGAAAAGAAATACAGCAATTGATATGGCAATTAGAAGTGCGAAAATATCGCCCGATGCCATAATAATATTGTAAAAGACTCCAAGGAACTTTAATACTTTCTCAGTTCCAAAAAGTCCATCAATTACCATTTCAATACTACCAATTAAGATTACACAAAATCCCCAAAACACCAAAGCATGGAGAAATCCTAATATTGGTTTACGAAAAATCTTGGTTTGCCCAAAAGCAACCTCCATCATCACGCCAAATCGCTTTCCAAAATCACGAACAGGAAACGCCTTTTTGGTCAACTTGAAGAAACTAATTATCCTAAGTATGGTGAATGTAAATACCCCAAGTGTGATAAGCAGCGCAATTGCAAAAACTATCTGTTTTGTCATTGATTATTCATTTAATAATTAGCCACTAAGGCACAAAGACACAAAAATGATAAGAATTAATTAGTATTGATAAAACGTCTAATTCCTTCTTTTATCAACGGAACATTGAAGTTTATTAAATAGCCCAATTGTTTTCCTGTTAGTTTTAAATGACTAATAATTTGTGCTTCCCAAACAGGATTTACTATTTCAACTGCCTTTAATTCAACGATTACCTTATCGTTTACAAGTAAATCTAACCGTAAACCTTCCTCAAAAGTAATTCCATCATATACAATAGGAATATCAACTTGTCTTCTCACCAGCAATCCACTTTTAATTAGTTCATGTGCCAAACAAATTTCATAAACCTTCTCCAGTAAGCCAGGTCCAAGTGATTTATGAATTGTATAAGCAGCATTAACTATATTTCTTCCAATCTCCTCTTCTTCAATTGAAATTGTGTGAATCATATTATAATTAGTGCCTTAGCGTCTTTGTGGCAAAAAAAATTATTTCCCCTTTGCCTCTTTTACCGCCTCAACAAGTTTAGGAAGGACCTTACTTGCATCGCCAATAATACCGTACTGCGCAGCGCCAAAAATTGGGGCATCTTTATCGGTATTTATTGCAACAATAAACTTTGATGAGCTAACCCCAGCAATGTGCTGTGTTGCACCTGAAATACCGATTGCAAAGTAAAGGTTTGGAGCGATGATTTTTCCAGTTTGTCCGGTGTGCTCTTCATGTGACCTCCATCCTTCATCGGATACAGGGCGTGAGCAAGCTGTTGCTGCACCCAAAAGGTCAGCAAGCTCAACAAGCGGACCCCAGTTATCGGCAGATTTCATACCACGGCCACCTGAAACTACTATTTCTGCATCGTTAATAAGAATTTTTCCTGTTTGCTTCTGAATATCTTTAACCTGTGTCTTTACTAAAGAACCATCAACTTGAACTGTAGCATTCTCAATGGTTGCACTATTTGCTGTTTCAACAAGTTCGAATGAGTTCTGAGCAAGAGTAATGATTTTAACATCAGTTTTTAACGCTAAATGGGCAAAAGCATTACCCGAGAAAGCTCTTTTGTAAACGGTAAAAGGGCTAACGCTTAATGGTAGTTGGCTAACACCTGCACCAATGGCTGCCTTTAGACGAACCGATAATCTTGGTGCTAAACCTTTACCTGTATTGTTATTTGAAAGGACAATTACATTTGAACCTTCCTTTTGTGCTATCTCAGCAATAACGCTTGTATATGCTTGGTTATCGAGGTTTTTTAGGGCATCGTTGTTGATGCTAATAACCTTTTTCACTCCGTAACCACCTAATTTCTTCAGCTCGCTTTCGTCAACATTACCAATAGATAAAGCAACAGCGTTTGTGTTTAGCATCTCAGCAACTTTTGAAGCGTATGATGCTAACTCGAATGAAAGTTTCTTAAACTTTCCATCCCAATTCTCGGTAAATACTAGAACTGACATATCTTATTTTGTTATTTACGATTGATAATGGATTAAATTACTTTAGCTTCGTTTTGTAGAAGTTCAATAAGCTGTTTTGGATTCTCAGCATCAACAAACTTACAAGCGGCACGTGGTTTTGGCATCTCAAAGCTATCAACTTGAGTCAAAGGCTCTACAGCGATAGGTTCATATAGTTTAATAGGTTTTGTTCTAGCCATCATAATTCCGCGCATAGCAGCAATACGAGGCTCTTTCGCAATACCTTTCTGAACGATTCCTACAAAAGGAGTTGGAACAGAAACTACCTCTTTGCCCCCGTCAATCTCACGGTTGATTACAACCTGTCCGTT
>JANYLA010000141.1 GCA_025361485.1 Bacteroidales bacterium | reverse complement strand
CCCATTTCCGTTTCATTTGATGCAACAAAAATAGAACACTTTTACCTAATTGAGCAGCTAACCTAAAAATAAACAACACCACAAATGTCCACTTGAATAAAACGTCTCAAAAAAAACACCATAAATGTCCATTACTCCGAAAAAAATAATGGAACAATAAGGGTTGAAAGCCAATTAGGAAAAGGGAGTAGTTTTATTATTACTATGCCTTTAATGAGTTAATGCTAAGGATTTTCTGTGTTGATATTCTCTGCGAGGGATTATTAATTTTTATTTAAACAACTGAAAATCACTTAAATTTATTCGCAAACTCTCTCCAAATCGCTCTCTGGAAATTCTCTCCTTTATCACCACTATACAAATCGAGATAGGCAAACTCAGCGGGTTTAAAAGGAACGGTTTTTATTTTATCGTTGGGGCTATAAAGCTCTTTTTTTTCAGGATGGAACTGAACGCCAAGTAAGTTCGGGTATTTTGAATGGGTTATCGATTCAATAATTCTTCCATCCATCGATTTCGCTGCTATCACTATTCCTTGACCTAACTTCTTAACGCATTGGTGGTGGCTGCTCCAAACATAGGGATGAATTGTATCGCTCGAAACGTATGACGATAGCAGCGAATTTTTTTCAATGGCAATTTGGTGGTAGTAATAGTAGGTTACATCGGGATCGAGGCTATAATCTGTTTGATAGTTTCGGTGCTGTTGATTCTTTGGCATTTTTAAAACATCTTCTACGTTTGATAAGTTGTAAAATTGGGTTGGAATATCCTGATAAAGTGTTCCGCCAGTTGCTACATTGATGCTTTGCATTCCAAGACAAATACCGAGGATTGGGTAATCGGGTCGGTTTTTAAGTAACGGAATGTATGTAGTATCCTGATTTCCACCAAGCAATTGGAAGAGGAACGATAGTTCCATATAATGCCTATTCGGATCGGTAATGGTGGTTAATAAGCTTGTTTGCTCACCATAACAGGCAGGTGGAATATCGGGCCCGCCGAAGAAAATTGCACCATTCGATTTCTCAAAAAGATCTTTAAAAGTATCTGTGCATGAATTGTTTTTAAAGATATTATCCGGGTTCAGCTGTGCATCAATCTTTACTAGCATAACATTAGTAATTCCATTCTGCTTAAGAAAGTCTTCTGTTGTATTGTAGCTATACTCCTCCAACGAATGATATACTCCAATGACCTTGTAGCTATTGGGTAGAGGAAATATGTTATTATCAACAAGATAGATAAAGGTTTTAATGTTATTAACTGTCGGGTGCATAAGAATGATATGCTTTTCCTGTGATGGAATCGATTCCGTTGTTATCTGGAATGATTTATTTTGCTGACATCCAAAGAAAAATAATAGGGCGAATAGGGTAGTGAAAATTTTCATATCAAGGAGAATGATTGGTTAATGAGCTGTATTAATCGGACAGTAAATATAATAAATACCTAAATCGGAAACTTCAAATAATTAGGATTTTACAACGTAGCTCAGAATAATTGATAGTTTATAAACATCCAAAACGCTACTCTAAGGGCAGAGTAAAATAAAACGTTGCACCGTTTCCCTTTGTGCTTTCAACCCAAATTTTACCTCCTAAAAGTTCAACTAATGATTTAGAAATGGCCAAACCCAAACCTGTACCGGTTATTGATGAATGGTTTGCACCTTCAACCTGACGAAATCGATCAAAAATTATGGTATGGTTTTCTGGGTCTATTCCAATGCCATCATCTTTAACATAAAACTCTGCAAATCCATTTTGGGTGGAGTAGCCCATTTCGACATTCCCATTATTGGTGAACTTAATGGCGTTGTTTACTAAATTTCCAAGCACTTGACGAATTTTTGTAATATCGGAATTAATGGTTAGCGATTTCAAATCTTGTGGAATGGACAGAATTAAGCTAACATTATTTTTATTTGCCATTGGCCCATAAAGCGTATGAATTTCAGAAACAACCTGCCCAAGGTTTACTTCTGAATGGTTTACAGTTACCTGACCCGCCTCAATTTTGGAAATATCGATGATATCATTAATAATTGAAAGTAGCTGATTACTCGATTTTACAATAATCTCGATGTATCTTTTTTGCTCAAGTTTAGAAACTTCTGAACGTTGAAGCAGCTCGCTAAATCCAATAATTCCATTCATCGGGGTTCTAATCTCATGCGACATATTTGCCAAAAATGCTGATTTTAGTTTATCACTTTCTTGAGCCTTCTCAGTTGCTTTTACTAATTTGTCGTTTATATCTCTTATATGTTGATTGCTTTCATTAAGTTCTGTATTCAGCGCTTGATATTCAGCGTTTTGATTTTTAAGCAATGTTTCATTTATAATCAAAGCGGCTTCAGTCTTTTTTCTTTCAGTAATATCCATAAAGACAGCCACCATTTTATTCGGAGATGTTTGGAATGCCCTAACCTCAAATGCACCCTCTATTCGCTTGTCTTTGTAAGCAATTTGTTCAGTCATCCACGGAGTTCCGTTCAATGCTGCATCACGGTATCGGGTTGGTATTTCAGTACCTATAAGGTCAGGGAATGCCTCTTCAATGGTTTTGCCCATAAAATAAATATGGTCAAAATTTAGTATATCATTGGCTGCCGGATTGTATCCGCTAAAAACCAGTTTGTTGTCAATCAGATCATAAAAATGCATTCCCATGGATGAGTTCATAACCAAATTTTTATGAATCTCTTGGCTAATTCTAATCGCCCTTTCACTATTAATCCTTTCCGAAATATCACGAATAAATGCGGTATAGGTTCCATCGGGCATCATCCGAGTATTCATTTCAATAACTACCTCACTTCCATCTTTTCTAGTAAATGTGCGTGCGTTTCTTACTACTTTGCCATCCTTTAGAAGGTCGTATCTTAAAGGATTGGCATCGATCACCTTTTGCGAAAATAGCGATGAGATATTTTTCCCAATCAGCTCATCCTTCTCAAAACCTGTTATTTCGAACGCCTTTTGGTTAGCCTCAATGATGATTCCTTTTTCGTTGCCAACCAGAATTGCATCAGCGGCTAAATCGATAATCGATTTAAACTTAATGTCGGATTGAGCCAATGCTAGTTGTGCATTTTTATTGATAGTAATATCCTCATGTATAAGGATATAGTTTTCAATTTCCTCTGCTGAACCAGCTATTGGAAAGGCCACAGTTTTTATCCAAACAGGATTATCGGGGTAAGAAAAATCGATATCATGTGTGTTATAACATATTTCGGGAAAGAATACAACCTTGCCTTCCCTAAGGTCTTGTAATAGCGTGCTATACCCCAATTTTATTAATAGAGGGTCGGTAAAAACGGAGTACTCGGGTGGGGGCAATGGCTTAAAAACGTTTTTATACGTGTTGTTTGATTTAACGTAGTGCCCTTCTTTATCAATAACCATTATCGAAAGTGGATTATTCTCAATAATGCTATTTAAAAATGATGCCTCTTTTTGAAGGCCCAATTCATTGATTTTTCGTTCTGTAATATCAATTGCAGTAAATGTTATACCATCTTCATGGTTATTCGGATTGAATGGAGAGAAATTTAATAGAACATCAATAATTTCACCTTCCTTTTTTTTCCATTTCGTTTCAACGTTAGCATTGCCCTTTGCCAAAAGCTGACTATATTTCTCGTTCCCAACAAAATCATAGTCTTCATTGGTAGGGTAAAGGAGCCTATCATCTTTATTAAGTAGCTCTTCTTTTGAATAACCAGTAATAAAGCATAGTTTATCATTGGCTTCAGTAATCGACCTATTAACAACAACACCTATTCCTGCTGGAATTACTCTGAATAGGCTGCTTAATCTCTCCTCCTTATCAACTAGCTCCTTTTCAACCTTTTTTCTATGGCTTATATCCCTCACAATAGCCCACATTCCTATGGCATCAAGTTTTTCATCAGTAAATAAGTGCGTTCTATGTTCAACAGCAATAATTTCTCCATTTTTTTTTATGCACTCCTTTTCGTAGAGTTGGGTATATCCGGTTGAGAAAAAATCTTCGTTTAATAGGCTTTTTTCAAAATCATGCCAACGGCTTGGTGTTAAATCAACATATGTTAATTTAAAGAGTTCCTCCTTTGAGTAACCGGTCATTTCTTCGTATGCATGGTTGCAGTCTATGATTCGGCCTCCCATATCAACTTTGACGTACCCATCAATCAGGCTTTCGTATAGTAGGCGATATTTTTTCTCTGATTCGAGCAAAGCCAATTCCGCTTTTTTCTTTTGGGTGATTTCGGTTCCTATGCATAATATTTCTAAAAGATTGGTGTTTTTATCCTCGATTAAAACCTTATAGGTCCACGATACCCATTTAATCTCACCGTATTTGCAAACAACCTCTGTTTCGGAAAATGCGTGTTTTTCAGGGTTTTGAAATAGTTCATCGATTATTTGGGCAAATTCTCTGAACGAAGTATTTCCTTTCTGAATGATAGACCCAATTGCAAACCTGCCCATTAATTCAATTGAGGTGTATCCAAATATATCCTGGGCGAAGGAGTTGATAAAGACTATTCGGCCATTGCTGTCGAGTTTAATAATAATACTCGAAGCTTTTTCAACCAATAATCGGTATTTCTCCTCGCTCTCCTTTAGTAATTGTTAAATAATAAATGATACAGTTTAAGGGTATATTGTATAATTCCATTCACCCCTAAAACCATTTCTTTTTATCTTAATAGCTTCCATTTCTTCTGTTGTAATTTTAATGCCTTTGAGATATTCTTTCCTA
>JANYLA010000105.1 GCA_025361485.1 Bacteroidales bacterium | reverse complement strand
CCTAAAAAAACAATTATGATTAAGAAAATTACTTTAGTTGCTGCGATTGTTCTTTTCGCAATCGTTGCTAACGCTCAGATTAAATTTAAAGGTATTGGTGGAGGTGCTGCTATAGGCACTCGTGCTGCTTATAAAATACCTAACGTTGTTACGGGTTTTGGTATTCATGCTTTTGGATTAGCTGGGGTTACCGAAAAAATTGATATTGAAGTAGGTTTCGACTATTTTTTCTCTTCTAAAATTATTGGGGATGGTCAAGTATTAATGAAAAAGACCTTAACCACGCTTAACTGTTATGGTCGCTATAATTTTACTGATGGTAATGCTGTCGTTTATGGTTTGGCGGGATTAAATATAGTTTTAGCTTCTGTAACTAATGTTCCTGCTAGTGAATTGGGATTGAGTATTGGGGCTGGGATTGATTATAAATTATCGGATAGTTTTGGTCTTAATGGACAGGTTGGTTACACATATTCAGATAGTTTTCTTCTTGACTTACTAGTTGATTCTAACGCTAGTAGTTCTGGACAAGTTTTTGCTCATGTAGGTGTTGCTTATTTCTTTTAATCGGTACAATATATAATGCAAAGGCTGCCCGCAAGGCAGCCTTTGTTATTTTTATCCCTAAAAGGGTTTAAAACCTTTTTGGATTATTATTTAAATCCATTTTGTAACTTTGAAGCCTAACTTTTAATCTTTAAGCCATGTTTTCAGGAATTGTTGAGGAGCCAGCCAAAGTGGTTGGGTTAATAAAAGATAAAGAGAACCTACACATCACATTAAACTGTTCGTTTGTCGATAGCCTTAAAATCGATCAGAGCATATCTCACAATGGGGTGTGTTTAACCGTTGTTAAAAAAGAAGGCAATACTTATACCGTTACCGCAATTAAGGAGACACTTGAAAAGTCGAACCTTGGATTACTTAAGGTTGGCGATAAGGTAAACCTTGAGCGCAGCATGAAAATCGATAGCCTTCTCGATGGGCACCTTGTTCAAGGGCATGTTGATCAAACAGCTGTTTGTACAGAGGTTATTGAGGCTGATGGTAGCTGGTACTATACCTTTAAGTACGATCCTAAGGTTGGTAACATTACCGTTGAGAAGGGCTCAGTATCGGTGAATGGGGTTAGCTTAACCGTTGTAAATTCAAAAGCCGATACGTTTCAGGTTGCCATTATACCTTATACCCATGAGCACACCAATTTCCATGAATTCAAGGCAGGTACAGTTGTAAACCTCGAGTTTGATATCGTTGGGAAGTACATCACCAAGCTGCTAAAGCAGTATTTGGATTCGGGACTTTTGGGAAATAAATAATTTGGGTTGATAATGTTTTGGATTGAGTTACCTTCTCCTAAACCTTATTCATAACCTCAACCTTAATCTTTGCCTCAGCCCATGAAGATCTCATTAAGAAAAGAGATAGCCGTTTATATAGCTTTTGCCGCCGCAATAATCTCGGGGGTTACTATTCTCGTTTTTATAAGCGGCAGGCTAGAATATCGCTACCTTTACCCTTTAGTGACTATGCTTATCGTTTTCTTAACGGTATACATAAGTACAAATTTAATCTTAAAGAGGGGAACCGCTGAACGAGCTAAAATATTATTCGATAGCATCAATAAATCACCCGAAAGTATTTCCGAAAGGGATACCTACAAACTTATAAATGAGGTAAACCAAGAGGTACTATCCTTTGCAAGCAACCAGACTCGTGAGATTGGAAGGCTTAAAGAAATGGAACAGTACCGAAAGGAGTATATTGGAAATGTTTCGCACGAGCTGAAAACGCCGATTTTTAATATACAAGGGTATGTTCTCACCCTGCTCGATGGGGGTTTAGAGGATCCTAAAATTAACCGAAAATATCTCGAACGGACCGAGAAGAGCATTAATCGCCTAATCTCCATTATCGATGATTTAGAAACCATCTCAAGGCACGAGGCAGGGGAATTAAAACTTGAGCGTGAGAATTTTAATATTGTACAGCTGGTGGAAGAGGTTTTTGAAGCGCAGGAGGTTCGGGCTAAAAAAAGAGAGATTAAGCTTTTATTCGATAAAAAATATAAAAAGCCAATTCTTGTAAGCGCCGATAAGATGCGTATTTTTCAAGTGCTATCTAATTTAATAACTAACTCTATCTATTACGGAAAAGCAGGAGGTAGAACGCGTATTTCTTTTACCGAGGAGCGGTATAAAGTTCTTGTAGAGGTGAACGATGATGGATTAGGAATTGCTCCAAACGATATTCAACGAGTATTTGAACGTTTTTACAGAGTTGATAAAAGTCGATCGAGGGAGCAAGGTGGAACGGGTTTGGGCTTGGCTATCGTAAAGCATATAATCGAAGCGCATAACGAAACAATTCGAGTAAAGAGCAAACTGAACAAGGGCTCTTCATTTATCTTTTCACTTCATAAGGCTAATTAGAAGGCGTTAGAACGGGGATACAACAGATTTCAATCACTGATTTATAGGATTTTGAATCAATCTGTATTCATTGGCGTTGAATATCATCTTCGTTATCAGCGTTCCATTTTATCGGTTTGTTTTTCTCAACCAGAAGCATATCTTTGTGGGTTTTTAATTCAGTATTACGTGTAATTTGATTTTAAATGAAAGCTAAATTTCAAGAGTACAAAGGGTTAGATTTGTCGCAGGTGAATAAAGATGTGCTGAAAGCCTGGGAGAAGAACGATACCTTTCATAAAAGTTTAAGCACCCGCGCAGGGCATCCAGCGTTTGTTTTCTATGAGGGGCCACCATCTGCCAATGGAATCCCTGGTATTCATCATGTTATGGCTCGCTCTATTAAAGATATTTTCTGTAGATATAAAACCCAAAAGGGTTTCCTTGTTGAGCGTAAAGCTGGTTGGGACACCCACGGTTTACCCGTTGAACTTGGCGTTGAGAAGATGCTTGGCATTACTAAGGAGGATATTGGCACAAAAATTTCTATCGAGGAGTATAATAGTGCCTGCAAAAAAGAGGTAATGAAGTACACCGACCTTTGGGAGGATCTTACTCTTAAAATGGGGTATTGGGTTGATATGGAACACCCATATATCACCTATGATAACCGCTATATCGAAACTCTTTGGCATTTACTGCAGAAGCTATTTGAGAAAAATCTTCTTTATAAAGGAAAGACCATACAACCCTTTTCTCCTGCTGCGGGAACAGGTTTAAGTACGCACGAGCTGAATCAGCCAGGTTGCTACCGCGATGTTAAGGATACCACGGCTGTTGCTCAGTTTAAGGTAATCCACAACGAAAAGAGCGAAAGTTTATTTAACGATGTAGATACTGACCTTTTTATTTTGGCTTGGACAACGACACCTTGGACTTTACCATCAAACACGGCACTTGCAATCGGACAAAACATTAAATATGTAAAGGTTCGTACATTCAATCCGTATGGAGGCGATCCAACCATTGTGATTTTGGCAAAGGATCGCTTGGAAACCTATTTCCCATCGGCCAATGCTGAGTTGAGTCTCGATGAGTTTAAGGTTGGCGACAAAAAGGTTCCTTTTAAAGTAATTGCCGAATTCCAAGGATCTGAATTAGTTGGAGTTCGTTACGAGCAGCTTTTTCCTTGGGTAAAACCCGAGGGTGATGCCTTTAGGGTAGTTGCTGGCGATTTTGTTACCACCGATGATGGAACAGGGGTTGTGCATATCGCACCAACCTTTGGTGCCGATGACGATCGTGTTGCCAAGGTTTCAGGTATTGCGCCATTGATTCTGCGCGATAAGAATGGAAATCCCGAACCAATGGTCGATCGCCAAGGACGGTTTTATCGGGTTGAGGAGTTAGACCCAACGTTTGTGAAAGAGCATATTAATATCGATTTATATAAAGAGTTCGCAGGTAGATTCGTTAAAAACGCCTACGATTCAAACCTTACAGATGAGGATACCTCACTAGATGTTGACCTTGCAGTTAGCCTAAAACAAAAAAATCTGGTATTCCGCATTGAGAAACACGTTCACAGCTACCCTCATTGTTGGCGTACCGACAAACCTGTACTCTACTATCCGCTCGACAGCTGGTTTATTCGTACCACTGCTCTTAAGGATAGGATGCTTGCGCTGAATGAAACCATCAACTGGAAACCTCAAAGTACAGGAACTGGACGTTTTGGAAAATGGCTCGAAAATCTAGTTGATTGGAACTTATCTCGCTCTCGTTTTTGGGGAACTCCGCTACCAATTTGGGTTACCGAGGATAGAAGCGAAATAATCTGTATTGGTTCTGTTGCCCAGATGAAAGCCGAATGCGAGAAATCGGTAAAGACTGGATTCATGTCAAAGAACCCTTTGGAGAATTATAAAGAGGGAGATTTTACAGAATCAAACTATAGCTCATTCGATTTACATCGTCCGTTTGTCGATAATGTTGTACTCGTTTCACCTACAGGGAAAATGATGACCCGTGAGTTAGACCTTATCGATGTTTGGTTCGATTCAGGCGCAATGCCATACGCACAGGTTCACTACCCTTTTGAGAACAAAGGAGACATTAGCAAAGTATTCCCTGCCGATTTTATAGCAGAGGGCGTTGATCAAACCCGTGGCTGGTTCTTTACACTGCATGCAATTTCCACTATGCTATTCGATTCAGTGTCGTTTAAAAATATTATTTCAAACGGCCTTGTACTCGATAAGAGCGGCAACAAGATGAGTAAACGTCTTGGTAATGCCGTTGATCCTTTCGAGGTGATAGAAAAGTATGGTTCAGACCCGCTCCGTTGGTATATGATTACCAACTCACAACCTTGGGATAACCTTAAGTTTGATATCGAGGGTGTTGACGAAGTAAAACGCAAATTTTTTGGAACGCTCTATAATACCTATTCATTCTTTGCGCTGTATGCCAACATCGATGGATTTACATACAGCGAGGCCGAAGTACCCGTTAGTGAACGTCCCGAGATTGATAAATGGGTCATTTCACTTTTAAATACACTTATCAAAGAGGTCGAAGATGCCTACGAAAACTACGAGCCAACAAGAGCCGGACGGGCTATTCAGGATTTTGTTTCAGAGCATTTAAGCAACTGGTATGTGAGGTTGAATCGTAGAAGATTCTGGGGTGGCGATTACAGCAAGGATAAGATTGCGGCATATCAAACCCTTTACGCTTGCCTTGAAACCGTTACACAGCTTGCTGCTCCCATAGCACCATTTTTTACCGATCAACTCTTTCTCGATCTGAATAAGGTTTCGGGTAAACATCAGGAGGATAGCGTTCATCTTTCCACATATCCAAAGTTCAGCAACGACTTAATTAACAAGGATCTTGAGGAGAAAATGGAAATCGCACAGAGCATCACCTCTATGGTTCTTGGATTGCGCCGTAAGGTTAGCATAAAGGTTCGTCAACCGCTGAGCAAAATAATGGTACCAATTCTCGATGAAAATTTCCGTCGTCAGCTATTGGCTATTGAACATTTGATACTCTCCGAGGTTAATGTAAAAGAATTACAGTATTTAACGGATACATCGGGTGTTCTGGTTAAAAGGATTAAACCAAACTTTAAGGAGCTGGGTCCTCGTTTTGGCAAATCGATGAAATCGATATCGAATGCAGTTGCTGAAATGACTCAGGCAGATATTTCTAAACTAGAGCGCGAAGGAGTTTTCTCTCTAAATATACCTGAAGGACCTATAGAAATAGTGGTTAAGGATGTAGAAATATTCTCCGAAGATATTCCAGGATGGCTAGTTGCCAATGAGGGTAAATTTACAGTGGCTTTAGATGTAACTGTTTCTGAAGATTTACGTAATGAGGGTATTGCACGAGAACTTATCAACAGGATACAGAATATTCGTAAAGAAGCAGGCTTTGATGTAACCGATAAAATTCACATCAGTATACTGAAACATAGCGCTATAAATAAAGCAGTTGAAATTCATCGCGATTATATAGCAAGTCAGACCCTAGCAAAAGAAATCAATTTAGTCGATTTCGAACCGAAGGGATCGGTTACAAACATTGAGATTGACACTGAAATTACAACCGCAATTAAAGTTGATAAGATTGGTGTATAAGGTTGGATTATTCATATTATTTTTTATATTTTTAGGCAAAATTTAGAGTTATGGCAGAAAAGACAAGGTACTCTGATGAGGAGTTAGCAGAATTTAAAGAGATTATTCTGCAAAAGCTCGACAAGGCGCGTAATGATTACGAAACACTTAAGAGTGCGATTACCATGAGTGAAAGTAACGACACCCAGGATACATCCCCAACTTTTAAAGTTTTAGAAGAAGGAGCAGCAACCCTTTCAAAAGAGGAAGCTGGAAAATTGGCTCAACGTCAAATTAAATTTATTCAGCATCTTGAATCTGCGCTGGTTCGGATTGAGAATAAAACGTATGGTATTTGTCGTGAAACGGGCAAGCTGATTGCCAAAGAAAGACTACGTGTTGTTCCGCATGCAACGCTAAGCATTGATGCGAAGAACAATCAGCGATAAATTATAAGGCGATAAATCATTTTAGTGGTCGGCTTTTACCGACCACTTTTTTTTATAGCTTTGTCGCTACAATTATTAAAGTTAAGCTTTTCTTTTGCTTGTTGCTTGTCATTGCTGTGATTACATCATTTTTATTAAAATATTATTACTATGTCGCTTCGCAACAAATCAATTATACTGATATTATTAATCCTGCTAATTGATCAGGTATTTAAGGTTTGGATTAAAACCAGTATGGTGATAGGGGATGAGTTCCATGTTTTTGGCAACTGGTTCATTATTCATTTTACAGAGAATAATGGGATGGCTTTTGGAATGGAGTTCTGGGGAAAATCAGGTAAACTTTTCTTAAGTCTTTTTAGAGTTGTCGCTATTGTTGCTATTGGATACTATATTTTTCAGCTGATAAAGCAAAAAGCGAATACAGGATTAGTCCTTGGAATATCTGCAATACTAGCAGGAGCATTAGGAAATTTAATCGACAGTGCGGTTTATGGCGTTATTTTTAACGATTCGTTTACTGAGGTTGCAAGGTTTTTTCCTGCCGATGGAGGCTACGCTTCGTTCCTGTATGGACGTGTTGTTGATATGCTTTACTTTCCAATTATCAACACTACCTATCCACAATGGTTTCCTTGGGTAGGGGGACATCCATTCGTTTTTTTTCGCCCAGTTTTTAATATTGCCGATTCAGCAATTACAACGGGAGTTCTTTACCTACTGATATTCCAGAGGAAGGTTCTTTTTGGAAAAACGGTGTAAACATTATATAGAACCTCTTACTGTCAGACTAAAAGATTATTGTGCCCCTTCGGGACAGTCCCGTTAGGGACTGAATTTAGGTAGATGATGAAGAAACCGCCAACTCTTCAAATCCCGTTAGGGATGTAATAAAATCGGTATTTTCAACCAGTTATCCGTTCAGTGGAGATAAAGATCAAAGAAAAACCCGTTCAAATTTTTGAACGGGTTTTTCTTTGATCTTTAGGTCTTTAATAATTACTATTTCTTCTTTTCAGGTATCTTCACATCTCCCCAATTCTCTCCACGTTTAATGCGTGTAACCTGCATCTCACTAATGCAAAACATTTTGGCAATTCTTGATTGAGGAGTCCCTCGAAGCAACATTTTTTTTAACTGGATTACATCGTTAACCTTTAGCTTGGTATGATGCCTCTCGCCCGGATGTTTTTGGCCTGTAAAGATAGTTTTATAAAACTCCCCGTTACGCTTCCTCGATTCCTCAGGAGTTAGCCATTGAAGATTCGAAAAATGATTGTTTTTCAAACTCCTGTCCAAATGAGTAACAATAGTGTGTTTTTCTGTTGGCCTTTCTAACCATGCCATTGCAACTAGTTTATGAACAAAGTGTACTTTATGTGGACCTTCGGTCTTAATATTAACGTATTTAAAGTTTTTTAAAATACAGGGCTTGAGCACTACACCATCCTTTTTTTTATAAAAAAAGGACTTTACTCTACCGTAGCTGCTAACCCAATAAACACCATTACTATTGGGAACTTCACGCCACTCTTCATCGTCCATCTGTCTAAGTTTTTTATCTTTAGTATTCATATAATTGTAATTATAATAGAAGATTATAAATCAAGAGATTGTTCCAAGATATAGTATTATTCAGCGCTATTGAGCAACGCGATTCCCGAAAACCCAATTAATTTTGAGTTTAAACTTTTTGGAGTCGCCCAAATTTGTAAAACCTGACCGTTCCCATTAATTGGTTTTGCCTCGAGGCGAATTGATTCGGAGCTTTCTTTCTGTATTAAACGGTCGCGAAGTACTCCCATCAAAAACAATTCGGTTTCAGGGAAAAGGTTACGAAGCATAATACCCTTACTAACATCTTCTTTGCTGATGCTGAAATATTTACAACCCGCCTGGTTGAGGAATTCGAGCCTTCCGGTAAGCGTAACCTCAAAAACAATATGGGGAAGCATGTCGGTTAATTCTCTGAAATGCAATTCGTTACGAACCAACTGGTTATGATTTTTTTCTCTTTCGTACGAAAAGGAGATTAGGTTAGCAATAGTTTTTAAGAGTTCAACTTCTAATTTATCCCACTCTCTTGGATAATTATTCTCATCGAAACCTAAAAAGCCAAAAAGGTTGTATTCAACTTGTAGTGGAAATATTAAAGAGGATTGAATCCCTTGAGATATTGTTAACTCCGCAAGATCGGAGGGCATATCTTTGAGAAAATCGTTCGAAAAGTAATACTCCTTTCCCTCAATCCATTCCAGGATCATATTTAGCGGGACCTTCTGGAGATTTGATTTTTGTGATTCAATTCTTTCGTTACACCATTCAAATGTATTGGTTGTAACTTTCTGGTTTGGGCTATTCTCGTAGATATAAACACGGCTGCAATTGGTATACAGTCCAAGTTTAACAATAACTTCGTTAATTTTAGTTTGAAAGTCTTCGTTGGTATTAAGAATGTATGAAATTTCGGAAAGAAGTTCGTTTAAAGCAAGGTTTTGTAGGAGTTCCTCTTTATGGCGGATATGCTCCATCTCTACCTCTTTTTGAAATGATATATCACTTATTGTTCCAGTAATTCTAAGTATTTTACCAACGGCATTTCGTTGTGTTTTATTTTTGGATTGAATCCAAATATAGTTGCTGTTTTTTTTCTTTATTCTGAATATAAGCTCAAGGGAATCGCCCTCCTTTTTAAACTTTTCAATTTGTGAGGTAACCGCTAAGATATCATCGGGGTGAATCATTCCCAACCAGATTTCTTGGGTTGGCTCAATTTCCCATGGTAAATAACCGAGTAGTTGAAATACCATTGGAGAGAAATATTTTTCGCCAAGCTCAGTATCAATATCCCAAATACCTACTCTGCCAGCATTTAATGCGAGTTTTAATCGTTCATCGCTTTTTTCAATTTTATTACGTGAGGTTTGGCTCTCGGTAATATCCTTTACAGTTATGGCAAGTTTAACGCCAGTTTTTGTTTCAATCGAAAAGATGGTGTTTTGAATAATTTTTCGCTCTCCATTGAAAAGTGTAAGTTGAGTTTCATAAACCTTACCTTCCCACGGATTGGTGCCTGTATGAGCTAGTTTATCAAATATATCTTTGAAATTTTTAAGGTAAGATTGTAGACCCTCGGAGCCTATTGAAAGCAACATTCCTTGAACATCCCAGATATGATGTCCTAGTGTTTGGCTGCGTTTAATGAGCGTTATTTTTTCTTGAGCAGGGTTCCATTCTCTTATAATCCCATCCTGATCGATAATAATCAAACCATCGCGAGTGTTTGATATTAGGCCTTCAAGTGTCTTACGTGTTTCATCCTTTTCGATTTCTAGCCTTTTCTTTTCATCGATGTTCATATTAACACCAACCATGCGAACCGGAATGCCCATTTTATCCCATTCAACCACTTTTCCAATGCCCCAAAGCCAGATATAAGTACCCTTATTGGATAGTGCAAGGTATTCCTGATGAAAAGTATTGAGCTGACCCCGCTTAATTTTATCCTCTAAATCTTCAAAAAAGGGTAAAAAATCAGGGTGTATAAGCGTTAACCACTTTTGATAAGTAGCTTTAAACTCGTTTGGCTTGTATCCTAGAATGGTAAATGACTCTTCGCTGATGTAAGCTTCACTCGCTCTAAAATTGAATTCCCAAACCCCTTGATCGGATCCCTTGAGCGCAAGATGAAGCCTTGCTTCTTCATCGGAAGAGGGAGTTATTTTATTTTCTGTTGGTTTACTAACATCTACAAGCATCATCAAAAGGGAGGAGTTTCCTTTCCATATACACCTTTTTATGCGAGGTGCATACCAAGTATCGGAACCACTTTTGGATGCAATCCTTACAAGAAGCTGCTCGGTTGCATTTTTACGACCAGAAACGGACACAGCAAGAAAGCTGCGAAGGGGAACTTGTTGGTTTGTAGTAAAAAGAGCATCAATTGATTTGGTGGATAATTCTTTAGATGTAAATCCAAAGGTCTTAATAGCTCTACGATTAGCATATACAATCATATCTTCAGCCACAACTACCAATAGCTCGTTACTATTATCGAGCAGCGATTTTAGCAACAAATCGAGCAGTTTAGTATTCTCTTTAATTAAATTCGAAAACTGTTTCCCTCGCTCCACTCTTTTTTTGCCTATATTCATGCTAGTTCAGTTCAAAAAAACAATCGACTAATATAAGAAAATGTTGAAGTTTTATGTAATTTTCCTAAGGATTTTATAATAATCTGCTATTTTTGTTTTTTTGTACAGAACCTATTTGATAAATGTTTTGCTATGTCGGAGAATGAGAGGTTAAAGGAGATTCGTAAACTTTTAGATTTTACGCAGCGAGAGTTTTCTGATGCACTTGATATCAAGCAAGGTTCCTACTCTGATGTTGAGCGAGGGAAAGCAGGTATTTCAGCAGTGCTTCTAAAGAATTTAATTCGACGATTTCGTATAAATCCCCTATGGTTATGCGAGGGTGAAGGGGAGATGCTTATTGATACCTCTGGTAGCGGGATATCAATCAGTGCAAATAATATTGCACACAATAACCGAGGTAAAAATTTATATAAAGAGTCTGATAATGAACTAACCTCACAGCAACTGGAGCAATTTAAGCAGCTAGAGCAGCAACAGATTAATCTGGAAAATCTGAAGTCAATAGTTGATTTTCTAAAAAAGGAGGAATAGATAAGAAATCACATTTAACATAACAGATACCCAAATAAGGGATTATTGAAAGAGAAAGGCTGCATTCTGCAGCCTTTCTCTTTCCTGTGAATATCTGTTTAGGTAAATTTTTCTCCCTTTTCCATTAACACATCACTTACAAATTTTTTGATGTCCTGTTCATCCTTCTTTTTACAGACCAATAAAATATCGTCCGATTCAACAACAATATAGTCGTCTAAACCCTGAAGAATAACAAGCTTATCGGCGGGTACATTTACTATTGTATTTTTTGAATCGTAAAGCATTACGTTCTTTCCGTTAATAGCATTTTGCATGCTATCTTTATTTGAATGTGCATAAAGAGAGCCCCATGTTCCAAGATCCGACCACCCGAATTCGGAACAAATCACATACACATTTTCAGCTTTTTCCATGATTCCGTAATCGATGGAAACATTTCTACACTCCGAGTAGGCGCGTTCCACTGATGACTCTTCGTTGGTTGTACCAAATTGTGAGGAAATATCCTTAAAAAGGCTATCTACTTCGGGGAGGTGTTTCTCAAAGGCACGAGAAATTGCACTTAACGACCAAATAAACAGGCCCGAGTTCCAATAAAATTCACCACTATCGACAAACACATTCGCAAGTTCTAAATTTGGTTTCTCTGTAAATGTCTTAACCTTTTTAAGGTTCGGATTATGTTTATCGGCGGGTGCACCAACCTGAATATATCCATACCCAGTTTCAGGGCGACTTGGTTTAATTCCTAATGTTAGAAGAGCATCGTTGTTAGCGGCAAATCCAATAGCGTTATTTATTGTTTCAACAAACTTATCTTCATTTAAGATCAAATGATCGCTTGGAGCAACAATTATAATTGCGTTTGGATTTTTTTGCTTGATCTTATAATTGGCAAATGCAATACAAGGAGCAGTATTCCTTCGCATTGGTTCAAGAATTACCTGATTGGCTGTAATTTCAGGTAGCTGTTTTAAAACAATTTCTCTGTAAATTTGACTTGTTACAATAGTGATATTTTCGGATGGACAAATTCTATTCATTCTTGAGAATGTTTGCTGCAAAAGCGTTTTCCCTGTGCCTAAAATATCAATAAATTGCTTTGGCTTTGATGTGCGGCTTAGTGGCCAGAATCGACTTCCAATTCCTCCAGCCATTATTACACAATGAATGTCTTTACTCTCCATGTTAAGGATATGTGTTTAAATTTGACACAAATGTAGTAAACATATTTGGGTTCTAAACCGCATAATTTTAAAGCGATTTAAGATGCTATCTTATTAGAATTAACTAGATTTTGGGTTTATTCATTTCAACAATTTAAAAACTCTACTACCTTTGGACTTGTTATGAGAATATTTAATCTTATCGGTTCCTACTTTCTTCTTTTGGGCAAGGTATTTTCCATGCCTGAAAAGAAAATGATATACTACAAGCTAACCATTAAAGAAATAGAAAAACTTGGATTAAATTCCATTGTTATTGTTGCCATAATATCCGCTTTTATGGGTGCCATAATTACGATTCAAACAGCCTATAATACAACAAGTCCATTTCTTCCATCTTACCTAGTTGGTTTAGCGGCTCGTGACAGTATCCTTTTAGAATTCTCTTCAACCATTGTTGGGCTAATACTAGCAGGGAAAGTGGGCTCGAATATTGCATCTGAGATTGGAACAATGAGAGTTTCTCAGCAAATTGATGCGCTTGAGGTGATGGGGGTTAACTCTGCAAGTTATTTAATTCTACCTAAAATAATTGCCACCATTTTTTTTAATCCATTTTTAACAATGCTAAGTATTGTAGTTGGTATTATAGGAGGTTGGTCGGTAGGCGTATTTACTGGAGTTGTTACAACGCAAGAGTATATTAATGGAATTCAATACGCTTTCATCCCCTTTTATATTACATATGCCTTAATAAAAACGGTTGTTTTCGCCTTCTTGATTACTACAATTTCTGCATTTCAGGGTTATAATGTTGAAGGAGGATCGCTTGAAGTTGGTCAGGCAAGCACACGGGCCGTTGTGGCGAGTAGCGTTGCAATCCTTCTTTTCAATTTAATATTAACACAACTACTTCTTTCATGATTAGGGTCAGTGGTATTTTCAAGTCGTTTAACGAACATGCTGTTCTAAAGGACATCAATGCAACCTTTGAGAAAGGGAAGACCAACCTAATTATTGGACAAAGTGGTTCAGGAAAAACTGTACTTCTAAAGTGTATGGTTGGCCTTTTTGATGTTGATGATGGAGAGATATATTATGATGATGTTCTTTTCAATAAAATAAGTTTCACCGAGCGCAAGGATATTCGAAAAAAAATAGGAATGCTATTCCAATCAGGAGCACTATTTGATTCTTCGACAGTTGAGGAGAATGTAATGTTTCCGTTGGATATGTTTACAAATATGACTTTGGAGGAAAAACGCGAAAGGGTAAATTTCTGTTTGAAAAGGGTAAACATTATCAACTTTAATCATCTGTTTCCTGCTGAAATTAGCGGGGGTATGCAGAAAAGGGTCGCCATTGCTCGTGCCATTGCTTTAAACCCAAGGTTCTTATTCTGCGATGAGCCAAACTCTGGTCTCGACCCAAAAACATCTATCCTTATTGATGAGCTGATTAAAGAGATTACCGAGGAGTATGATATTACAACTATTGTAAATACTCACGATATGAACTCCGTAATGGGAATTGGCGATAAAATTATATACATCTATAAAGGTGAAAAGTGGTGGGAAGGTACAAAGGAGGATGTTTTACAAAGTGATAACAAGGAGTTTAACGATTTTGTGTTTGCCTCTGCCCTAACACGAAAAATAAAAGGAATCCTATAGTTTATCCGTGGTTTTTTATCCATTCAAGCTTATCGGGTTGCAAAATTTCAATAGTTGTACCTTCAATTGAAATGATTTTGTCTTTTCTAAACTCCGAAAGAATTCGAACAACATTCTCAACTCGCATATCAATTAGCTCACCAATCTCCTTCCTTGATACTGGAAGATTAAATTTAGTTGATTGGTAAACGTCTTTAGAAAAAAGGCTTAGAATAAAGGCTATTCTCCCACGGAGTTGACGATTATCGATATCAAGTTTATTACTAATTAGCATATCCGAAACCTGACTTATTTTTTGAAGCAGGCTAAATGCTAATTTTCCACTTTCCAGTACAAGTTTATTGATCAATTCAAACTCTACAATACAGCATTCAGAGTCCTCGATAGCTATAATTGAGTATTGATGCACTGGTGATGAGAATAGGCTCAAAAGTCCTATAAAATCTTTTGGCCTTGCAATACCCACTAGTTGTTCTTTACCATCCGAGGATACACGAGTTAGCTTGGCAAGTCCAACCCGAAGGAAAATAAAATCTTTAACCTTATCGCCCTGCTTAATAATTATATCTCCTTTGCTAGCTTTAATAAGGTCTTTCCCTTTTGATAGCATTATAAGCTGATCGCTCGATAAGCAATCAAATAATGTGGATCTAAACCCGCATTCGCCGCATGATTCTCCTAAGCAAGGTGTTGGAAATTTATTATCCATTGATATTTATCATTCTTGATATTTAACAAGAGGCGTTAAAGTAGATATAATTTTTAAAACCGCAATCTTTGTGAAAAGATTAACAACTACAAAGTTATGAAGAAAATTGTAATTCTAGGTGCAGGCACGGGTGGAACAATAATGGCTAACCGACTTTATAAATCGCTACCTAAAAAGGATTGGAAGATCACAATTATCGATAATGATCCTATTCACTACTACCAACCAGGTTTTCTGTTTATTCCATTTGGGACCTACACTAAAAATGATGTAATCAAACCAAAGGCTGATTTTCTTCCTAAAGGAGTAAAATTTGAAATAAAGAAAATTGACCGAGTTGAAGCCCAAAGCAATAAAGTCTTTCTCGATAGTGGGGAAGAAATCAGCTATGACTACCTTATTATTACCACAGGAACACATATTAAACCCGATGAAACACCTGGTTTAATGGATGGTTTATGGAGAAAGAAGATTTTTGATTTTTATACTCTCGAAGGTTCTTTGGCGCTTCATGAGTTTTTCAAAAATTGGGAAGGAGGAACACTTGTTTCAAGTATCGCTGAAATGCCCTTTAAATGCCCAGTTGCTCCATTAGAATTTGTGTTTTTAGCCGACGAATACTTTACCAAAAGAGGTATTCGCGATAAGGTGAAAATTGTTTACACCACTCCATTATCAGGCGCATTTACAAAACCAAAATGCACCCTCGTTCTTGGCGATTTGCTTAAGGAGAAGAATATTGAGGTAGTTACCGATTTTTATATCGAGCGGATTGATAATGAAACCCAAACGGTTCATTCGTTCGACGGGCGGGAGGTAAAATTTGATGTCCTTTCGTTTGTTCCTGTTAATATGGGCGCCGATTATATAGCAAAGAGCGGTCTTGGCGATGATTTGAACTATATTCCAACCAACAAGTTAACCCTTCAAAGCGACAATTTCGATAATATTTTTGTTCTTGGAGATACCTCTAACATTCCAACATCAAAGGCAGGTGCAGTTGTTCACTTTGCATCGGAAATATTAGCCGAGAATATGCTGTCGATATTTAAAGGTGAAAAACCAGCAGCACAATTTGATGGTCATGCCAATTGCTTTATCGAAACAGGATTTGGAAAGGCAGCTTTAATCGATTTTAATTACGATACCGAACCACTTCCTGGGATGTACCCAATTCCTGTTATTGGCCCAATGAGCCTTTTAAAACCATCGCGAATTAATCATTTTGGGAAACTTGCTTTCCGATGGATTTATTGGTATATACTGCTAAAGGGGCGCGACTTACCGATAAGCACCAACATGTCGATGAAAGGAAAAAAAGTTAATTAATTATTAAAATAAAACTAATTAAAAAGAAATCTTTATGGCTGAAAAATTAATTGCAGGAGTTAATGTAACTGTTACGGAAGAAGGTTACTTAACTGTTCCGTCTCAATGGACAAAAGAGATTGCTGTTGAAATTGCTAAAGAAGAAGGAATTGCCCTAACTGATTTACATTTTGCAGTAATCAATTATTTAAGGGATAGAGTTCTAAAAGGTGAAACGCTTACCATTCGCTCGATTGGTAAATCGGGAGTTGTTGATACAAAAGGATTTTACGATCTTTTCCCTGGTGCTCCTTTAAAAAAAGCAACCAAGATAGCAGGTGTAGCAAAA
>JANYLA010000047.1 GCA_025361485.1 Bacteroidales bacterium | reverse complement strand
CAAATACTCCAATACGTTTCAAATGGTATTCTTTTTGAAACCTTTTCTTGTTCGCTGTCAGGTAATTAAGTATTTGAGCCGTATCTGTCATAATATAATCATTAATGCAAAGATAGAACTTTTTATGTAAATCAAACTCTTCGTCTTCAACCATTACCCACAACGTTGCCGTGGCAAGAAATGTTGGGGAGTTAAGAACCGAACATCTGTCCTACGATAAACTTTTACTAAAGTACTAAAAACTTACTTATCTGCGCACCAGCCCCAATAGTTTTTGCCACGTGTTAGGGCACGTATTTTATTTTCTATGCTTTTTCTCTTTGTATTCAAACTTCAATGGAATACGAATAGTATAAGCAACTTGTCTGTCACTGCACATTGCTTTTTCAAATTCAAGATTCTTAATTACTACTGATGCGTTAAAATTGATTATTAAATAAATCGTTTTGTTCTTTGATATTTTGATTGACTTTAGTTTCGGTAAGCAATTCTTTTACTGGTGTTTTATCAAATGCTGAGATGCCTAGAATCTGCATCGTTTCGTAAATAGAAAGATTACTTTTTAGAGTGTATTTGATGTAAGCGACTATTAGGTAAGTGCAAATAGCCACCCAAACATGGATGTTCACTGCGTTTTCTGTGTGCCCCCAAAGTTTCTTTATTGTCAAATTCTGCTTTATCCACTTAAAGAAAACTTCTATTTGCCAACGATTACGGTACAAGTGAGCGATTTCTAGGGCTGAGACCTCGAAGTTGTTGGTTAAAAAAACGAGTACTATGTCCTTTTCATCATCATAATACTCAACTAATCGAAGCGTTTCCGGGTATAGCAGCTTTGATTTATAGCCCGCTAATTTTATCGTCTTATCGCTTCGTAGGCCAGTGCTCTCATCGATATTGCAATTAAGCTCAATGACTGAATAGTCTATTGATACTTTAGCCCTTGTAACGAAGAAAGCGCAGGCCTTATTGATGCCGTACAAAGAGGCAAAATCAATATAGGCTTTATCCATTAGATAAATAGCATCAGGCAAAGGAATAATCACATCAAGAATATTACTATCATGGTATTTGCCATCTGTGATAAAGATGAAGGTTGGTATACTTCCTCGTAAATCGAGCAGAGTATGCACTTTTATAGCCCCTCTGGAGTATTTACCCTCCGCCCAGCTAAAGAGTTTGATGCTTAGTGATATGGTTGTGGAGTCAAGGGCAAATACATCGCTGTCTATGTCAACATTGGGTATTGGGCAGCTAGCGTAAAGAGGTCTGACTTGTTTTATCAAATGCTCTCCAAAGTCCGCAAAAATCCTCCAATCTCGCTTCTCGTTTGCTCGGGAAAGGGTCGACTGGTTGACATTTTGCTTGATGCCCAAATGATAAAGTTTGTTTCTATGGGCTTTCAAGCATAAACAAATATCTCGTAATGAGTTGAGAGAGGTAATTTGTCCAAAGAAAAGTTGAGTGAATTGATTCCAACAGTTTAAATCTCTTGTCCAATAGTCGCCTTTATACCGATTAACACACTTATCAAACTCGTATTTGTTAACAAACAGCAAAAGCTGAGCAAAAACATACTTACCTGAATTCATAATCCTGCACTTTAAGGAGTGCAAAACTACAAGTCAATTCAAATCAAAAAATCAAAGAACGTTTATATTAAATTTAATATCAATGCTTTATAATTCAGTTTTTAAAATTAACGCATCACTAGTAATATTGTTTCATAAAAATAGCTGAAAAATTATTCTGCTCAAAACATTTAATAGCCTGCCATCCAGCATAACGACCAGATATCATAGATTGACCAATTCCTTCTCCAGTAGCAGGATCAATCAATGAGGCTGCATCACCACATAGCATAAAACGATTGCCGCTTATAACCGTTTTATGGGAACCTAAAGGCAAACTAAACCCATCTATTTCTCCAATTAATTCAGCATTTTTAAATCGTTCATGTATTGTTGGATTATTTTTAATTATATTTTCCATTGTTAGACGCAGATTTATCTTTCGTTTAGAAATGGTGGAAGATAAAATACCTAAGCCCACATTTGCCATATTATTATTTAAAGGGAAAATCCAGAAATAGCCAGGAAGTATTCCTTTCAAAAAATGTAATTCATAGGTTTTTAAAGGTAACCCTGTTACATTCTTG
>JANYLA010000027.1 GCA_025361485.1 Bacteroidales bacterium | reverse complement strand
AGCCCATTTCCGTTTCATTTGATGCAACAAAAATAGAACACTTTTACCTAATTGAGCAGCTAACCTAAAAATAAACAACACCACAAATGTCCACTTGAATAAAACGTCTCAAAAAAAACACCATAAATGTCCATTACTCCGATTTTTTTAATTTTTTCTCTTGATCGAGCAAATCACCTTTGGTTGCAACAATCAACCTGTAATTACCTTTTAATGCTTCAAGAACATCACTTACACCATCAAGCAGAAGATTCGGCTTTTTCAGCTGATCTTTACCTAACTCTATTATAGTTTTAATCGTCGATGCAGGAACTTTCGCATTCGAAATACGAATTGCTGTTTCAACCAACGAAAGCGTGAAAGCCTTTATTCCATAGCCATAAAGTTCAAGGTTCTTGATTTCAGTATCAAAGAGCTCTTGGTTGATTTTATCTTTAGGAAGATACTCTTTCAGCAGTTCGCAGAATTTATCTTCGGTTTCGCGGTAGTAGGGTTCGTTTTCCCAGAGGGTATCATCGGCATCAAAGCCAATTACCTTGATTTTATTGAGCATTGTTTATTTTTTTGTAAAGATATTCATTTCAAAATACGATATCCAAAAAACAAACAATAGTCAATTTTACTTGAATCGGATAGGCACTCTATTCCCGTTTTTTGAATATCTTTGCAAACTAATTAAAAATCAGCATGGATAACATCAGGAACTTCTGCATAATTGCCCATATCGATCACGGGAAGAGCACTCTTGCCGATAGGTTACTTGATCTTACCCACACTCTAACCGAGCGCGAATCCCAAAACCAGGTTTTGGATAGCATGGAACTTGAGCGGGAGAAAGGGATCACGATTAAAAGTCACGCCATTCAGATGGAATATGTTTATGAGGGTACGAATTATCTTCTTAACCTCATTGATACCCCTGGTCACGTAGACTTTTCCTATGAAGTATCGAGGGCAATCGCATCCTGTGAAGGGGCATTGCTTATTGTCGATGCAACACAGGGAATTCAGGCACAAACAATTTCGAACCTATACCTAGCGCTTAATCATGATCTTGAGATTATTCCTGTTGTGAATAAAATCGATATGGATGCTGCTATGGTGGAGGATGTAAAGGATCAGATCGTAGATCTTATTGGATGCAAACGTGACACCATTCTTTCAGTTAGCGCCAAAACTGGCGAGGGAGTCCCCGCTATTCTCGATGAAATTATTAAGAGAGTAAAACCGCCACAAGGTGATTCTGAAGCACCCCTTCAAGCTTTAATCTTTGACTCTGTTTTTAACCAATTCCGTGGAATTATTGCCTATTTCAAAATTTTTAATGGAACAATTAAAAAAGGAGACAAGGTTAAGTTCTTCAATACTGGTCAGGAATATGAGGCCGATGAGGTTGGTATTTTAAGACTGAAGCTCGTTCCTAGAGGGTCATTAAATGCTGGGAATGTAGGCTACATCATATCGGGAATCAAAGAATCAAAAGAGGTTAAAGTAGGTGATACCATTACACATATCGAAAGACCCTGCGATAAGGCAATTGATGGCTTTGCCGATGTAAAACCGATGGTTTTTGCTGGGTTATATCCGGTTGATGCTGATGAATACGAAGACTTACGTGCATCACTAGATAAACTTCGATTAAACGATGCTTCGCTTACCTATGAACCCGAATCATCCCTTGCATTGGGATTTGGTTTCCGTTGCGGATTTCTGGGCTTACTTCATATGGAGATTGTTCAGGAGCGCTTGTACCGCGAGTTCGACATCGATGTTATTACAACTGTTCCCAACGTATCATATAAGGTACATACTACCAAAGGCGAAATAATTGAGGTGCATAACCCAAGCGGTTTGCCAGCACCTACAGTTATCGATCATATAGAGGAACCAGTTATCAATGCTCAGGTTATTACTAAATCCGAGTATCTTGGAGGTGTAATGAAGCTTTGTATCGATAAGCGTGGGATCCTTAAAAATCAAGTATTTCTAACCTCGGATAGGGTAGAGCTGACCTTCCGTTTACCGCTTAGTGATATTGTATTCGATTTCTACGATAAGTTAAAGTCCATATCCCGCGGATATGCTTCATTCGATTATCACCTTGATGGATTTCAAACGGCAACCCTTGTCAAACTCGATATCCTTCTTAATGGTGAAATGGTTGATGCTTTGTCGTCGCTAATTCACCGCGATTATGCCTACGACTTTGGTCGTAAGATGTGTGAGAAGCTCCGTGAGCTCATCCCTCGCCAACAGTTTGATATTGCCATACAAGCAGCCATTGGGGCAAAGATTATTGCTCGCGAAACTGTAAAAGCATTACGGAAAGATGTTACCGCTAAGTGCTATGGTGGAGATATTACCCGTAAGCGTAAATTGCTTGAAAAGCAGAAGAAGGGCAAGAAGCGTATGCGCCAAATTGGAACCGTAGAGGTTCCTCAAGAGGCTTTTCTTGCGGTGCTTAAGATGGATTAACAATATTATTTCTTAATTTTAATCCAGCCCAAGGGCTGGATTTTCTATTTCTAAAAGTTGCTTTTATGATTAAGGAATGGTTTCGTAACTCCCGAATGGGTTATACCTCAGGACAGTCAGGAATAATGAGACGTATGTTACGCAAGGAAGGCGGATGGAAAGACCATCTGGCGAAAACTAGCGAATATATTCAGCAGGTAGTTAAGGATCAAAAACCGAGGTCAATTCGAATACTTGGAAGTGGTTGGTTGCTTGATGTCCCAATTAAATTTCTTATTGATAATTGCGAAAAGATTATACTCACGGATATAATACATCCAAATCAAATTATCAATAAATATTCAGGATATAAAAATATTGAGTTTGAAACGAATGATATAACCGGGGGTGTTGTTGATCTCGGATATCAACAAAAGAAGAAGGGATATATAACCACGAAGTATTTATACAACAAATTGAAAACACTCCGAACATTCATTTTAAAGAGGATTTGGTGATTTCTGTAAACCTTCTAAGCCAGTTAAATATTATACTAACCGATTATCTTTTTAAAAAACTTAGTTTAACTCATAGTCAAGTTGTAGAAATTGCTGAAGCGATACAAAGAAGACATTTGCACATACTACCAATAAACAAATCAGTGCTTATTTCAGATTTTGAAGAGGAATATTTTGAAGAGGATGATAAGCTAATTGGTTTAAAACCTACTGTTTTCATACCGCTTAATGGGAAGGATAGGACGGAGTGGCATTGGGATTTTGACTCTAAGATGATGTATAAGGAGGATTGTAAAACAATACTAAGCGTGGTGGCCATTCGATTATAATAAAAAAAGGAGGGCGAAACCCTCCTTTGCTTTACCTTAATCTTTTTTATGCGCCCAGCATTTAACCCAATCAACCTCAAAGGTGGCAGGTAACTTTGATTCATCAATATTACCATTTATTCCTGATGAGAATACTATGTAAACTGATCCTTTTGGAAGGTTATTCGTTTCAATCTTAAATGGAATTCCGTTTATTTTCCAGGTTATTTTTTGTTCATCCCAGTCAATGCCTAAAATGTAGAAATCTGAATCGAGCGATAGTCCACTTATTGAGTTAATACTCTTTTTTGATTTCCCATTTTCTCCATTCTCCCAGAAAAAAGCACCTTGAAGAGAACTTGAGTCTGAACCTTTCTTTCTAAAAATATCAATTTCGGGAAGCATTTTGTCACCAACTAACCAAAAAGCATGGTAAATACCTGCAAGAGTAGCAACTCTAATCTTGGCTTCAAATCGACCATGTTGTTGGCGGAAAGAGTTACCTGTACTAATTATTCCTGATGTGTATTCAAAATCCTTAGGAACAAATCCAAATTTCGAGTTCCATGATAGACCGTTTACCTTTTCTTTGCGGGTTGTTATTTTAAGAATTCCCTTATCAATCGTAATATTATTTCCGTCGGTATAAAAATGACTGTCGGAGGCTAAAGAATAACTGCTGTTTAGCAAAGCTTCACCCCAGAATAATTTAGTGAGCCACTTTTGCTGATCCAGTTTTTTGCTTTCAAAATCTTCACTAAAAGTTAGTTCCCACTTCTTAATCTCCTTAAACTTATCGGTCTTAATGGCTTTAAAATACCATGTAATTTTTTCAGATTTATTAAGTTTATTGTATTCTTGAAGTTTCTGATACTGCTCCGTTTTTTCAATTTTATCGGTTGAAAGAAGGTAAACTTTACGCTCAGTAAATTCTTTTGATTCAACCTTAGCCTTTAATTCTGTATGTTTTGCAAGAAGTTCAGAATCCTTAATCTGGAAATAGTCTTGTAATGTTTTCGATTTTTTTAGATTAAAGTATGTCTTAACTTTTTCGTTCTGTTTAAGTTCAATGAATTCAATCTCCTTTTGGTATTCTTCAGTATTTTCTTTGGCAAAACGTTTTCTTTCTTGTTTGTACTCGGGGCTTTTTATGTAGGTTTCGAGTTCAGTAAATTTTTGTGCGAGTCCTGTTTTTTCAATTTCAGCAAACTCCTTTGGGGTATTCGTTTGAGCTAATTGTAAATAATTTTTTAGCGCGTTATTCTTGCTAATGGTTTGAAACTCCTTCTCAGTTTGATATTCAGGCGAAGTTTTAAATGTAAGAGCCTTGAGCTCTTGTTTTACCTTCTCATACTCTTTGGTTTCAAACCAAACTTTTAGCTCTTGGTATTTAATAAAGTCATCAGAATTTTCGAAATTATTAAATTCCTCAAATTCGCTTTGAAGGGCTTTATACTTAGTTTCTAATGCGTCGGTTTTAGGAAAATGGCCGATAAGCCTGATTACTATAAACTTAAATTTTAGTATTATGTTAGCCATTTAATGGAGTATTTCGAGGTTAAATCAAAAACTTTGTCGGTGATGGGAAATAAACTTAAAGGGGACTTTAATATGCTCAGAGTAGTCTTCGCCTGCTTCAATCATGTCCTCATCATCATCCATGTAATGCCAATGAATCTCAACATCAAAACCCTTTCGATGAATTTCCTTGAATTTTTCAAGTATTTTAAGAATTATTTTTGAAGAGGATGTGTTATAGTATTCAAAGTTTAAAACAACCTCAGTTTTTGTGTTAGGGTTCACAGAGTACTCATCAAACCATGTAAGGATAGGCGTATAGAAAGAGTTCACATCCTCAGGTAAGGAGTTCCCCGAAATCTCAATTGTGCTACAATCCTTATCAAGGATTACTTTGGGAGTTTCGTTAGTTGGATCAAGTATAATTTTTTCCATGGCTAATTAATATTTTGCCCGAATTCAAGAAACTTAGCTAATAATACAACAAATTTATCAATAAAACAAGTATCATCAGGCGGAACAATGCCATTACTCTGACAAATATAACGAAAAAGAAAGTTAAAGGTTATAAATAGACCATCTTGTTTTAACCTTTTAATTAAAAAAAATACGAAAACCTAATTTTTGTTTTTTACAAAAATAAAAGTAGTTAAAAAATTGTATCACTTAATTAATATCAAAGCAATGATGCTTTCCTAGATTGTATCGACAATAAAATCAATTACATAGCAATATTATTGCGCTTAAAAAATTAATTTAAACCCTTTCCCTCTGACATTAATGATTTCGATCGAAGGATCGCCCTTAAGATATTTTCGGAGTTTTGTGATGTAAACATCCATGCTTCGGGCATTGAAGTAGCTATCATCAACCCAAATAGTTTTAAGAGCAAAATTTCTGTCGAGAATGGCATTTTTGTGTATTGATAGGTATTTCAGAAGTTCGCTTTCCTTTGTGGTGAGCTTACGAACATCGTCACTAATTTGAAGGGTTTGTTTCATGGCATCAAAAGTATACTTCCCAACCAGAAATATGCTTTGGTTTGTAGCAACTGAATCTTTGCGAGTTCTTCTTAGAATTGCTTCAAGTCGCATAAGTAGCTCTTCGATGCTAAATGGTTTTGTCATATAATCGTCAGCCCCAATCGAGAAACCCTCAATGACATCCTCTTTCATCGATTTTGCAGTAAGAAAAAGGATTGGCATAGTGCTATCAGACATTCTGATATCGCGGGCAAGAGTAAACCCATCTTTTAATGGCATCATTACGTCGAGCACACAGATATCGTAGTATTTATTTTGAAAACCCTTATAGGCTTTTTCTCCATCTTTGTAAAGATCTACTTCATAATCCTTTGCCTGAAGATACTCCTTAAGTAGAACTCCTAGGTTCTCATCGTCTTCAGCTAAAAGTATTCTTACTATTCGATTTTCCATGGCATTTTTTTTAGAATTATTTAATTTATTCGTTGGGACCTGCACAAGGCAGATATATAGAGAATGTACTTCCTTCGCCAATTTTACTTTCGACCCATATTTTTCCACCGTGGGCTTCAGCAATTTTTTTCACGTAGCTTAAACCAAGACCAAACCCTTTAACATTGTGAATATTGCCCGTAGGCACTCGGTAAAATTGGTCGAAAATTCTTTTTAAATCATCACGATTAATACCGATTCCATTGTCTTTTACTTCAATTACTATTCCATTCGAAGAGGATTTTGTTGTTACTGTAATAATAGGGCTATTATTACTATACTTCAGTGCGTTATCGAGCAGATTTGTGATGATGTTTGTAATATGAATTTCGTCTGCAATGCAGTTCGGATTTGATGATTTTAACTCACAAAGGAGTTTCCCTCCTGCATTATCAATTTGAATTGAGAAGTTCGAGGTTACTTTATTTATTATTTGATGAAGATCGATATCCTTTAGCTTTAGTTTCAACTTTGTTTTTTCAAATATCGCCATTTGAAGCACTTTTTCAACCTGTAATCCAAGGCGTTTACTTTCATCGGCTATAACACCTCCAAGATAAACCAAGTTCTTTCTTTCAACAGGAATGCTTTTATCGTTTAGCATCTGGGCTGCAAGAGATATTGTTGAAATAGGTGTTTTAAGCTCATGGGTCATGTTACTAACAAAATCGCTTTTCATCTCCGATAATCGCTTTTGTCTAAACATGATAAAAATGGTAATTAAAAAGATGAATATAATTATTAGTGTCAGAAGTAATGTTGAAAAGGTCATGAACACTATTGAACTCAGAATATACGATTGTTGGTTAGGGAAATATATGTTAAGAAAGAATCTTCGGGCAAAAAAGTCATTTGGGAATAGCTGACCTTTTAGGAGAGGCCCGTTGAAAAACTTTTTATAATTACTAGACTTATAAACAGTGCTATCCTGTTCATTACAAACTCTATATTCGTATTTGGCAATGATTCCTTTTTTGAGTAGTTCGCCCCGAATTATAGTGTCGAGCACTTCCTTTGTTATTCGTTTCTCAATAGGTTGTTCAATTCGGATCAAATTATCCACAATATTCTCAACAAATACTGTTTTATTCAAGAACTTATTATCTAACCCTAGGTTCAGGCTTAATTCGGAGAACTTGCCTTTTGAGTTTGCATTTTTGAATTGATTACGGTTGATCTTACCCGTTTTGTTAATGCTTATAGAGTCTTTTGAGTTAATGTTAATAATGCTTGGAATCTTGAGCGAATCGAGCTGGTTTATAGTAAAAACCTCTCTGTTTTTTTGTAGAGTTCTAAAGCCACTTCGTGTCTGATTTAATATGCTTGTGCTATAGCTTTGTCTGGGATTTCCTGTAGAGCTAATTGTTGAGAATGGCTTATTCTCACCAATAATTTGATAAATTGTTTCCTGACGATCAACTTCATCAATAATGCTTTTAAGAGCTAAGTTGACTGATTGAACGAATTGTTCTTGCTTAACATCAATGGCTATGCTCACCCATTTGGATTGAACTATTATTAGTCCAAATGAAGCAAGTGATATAAAAATGGTTAAAATCCAGATTAGTTTTCTACTCATATCAACAAAGTTAGCTTTTAAGAATCGCCATCAACAAAGCTTAACATAGTTTAACAGATATTTGGTTTAATTATGATACTCATAAAGTACATCTGCCCTATACATATTGGGATGTAAATTTTTGTGAAACGAAATTTCTCTCATGGGCTTGGTTTTCTGAGAAAAAGGCGGAAGTTAGGATTTCAGGTTTTTGTCAGAAAGAGCAAAATGCACTTTTTCTTTTAATTTTTGCAGGATCAACCTCAAGTGCCGCATTGATTCCGGGTATCTGTTTCAGTTCTTTAATTATTGCAATTACATCCGATTTTTTTGTACCCCAAGAAATCTCAAGAATAAAGTCAATGTTTGGGAGTTCTTTAATAAGTTGCACCCCTAATGATTTATTTGAAATTAAGCTATAATACTGTACCTCACAAGTTTCATTGTCGATAAAAACAGGGAATGTAATAGTTGTATTTTCTTTCGCTTGAATTAAAGTATCTGATTCTTTTAAATTGATATTGAGTTTTTTATTGATATTCCATGCCAATTTAAGCAGGCTATCTGAGCATGAAAGGGCAATTAACACGAAGGGAAGTTCGTGGTTTCCATCAAGTTTATGATTTTTTTTCTGTCCCAATGTGTAATAATAGATGAAGCTAAAGTAGCTTTTTTAGCAATAAGTTGTGATGAAGGACTGAAATCAGGTTAAAGTTCTTCAAGTGAAGAGGAAGGTTGCGATAATGGGATGTCATCAACCTTGGTTAAGGCCTCCATTGCAGCATTCTGCTCAGCCTCTTTTTTTGAGGAACCATGTCCTTCGCCAAGCATTTGCTCATTAAAACTAATGGTTGAAATAAAATGGGGGTTATAGCCATCGGATGGAGGGCACTCTTGATTTTGAAATCGAAATACGTATTTATTTTTCTGAGACCATTCAAAAAGGCGACTTTTATAATCGTTTTCAATGGTTTGCAGGTTATCAAGGTCAATATATTTATCGAGGATCGAGGTTACAATGCAATTACTGGTAAATTGAAATCCCCTATCAATAAACATCGCGCCAATGATCGCTTCAAGCGCATTGCCATAGATGTTCTTTTGAGGATTTTGACTATTTGGTTGACTTACAATGAGCTTGTCGAGGCCCATATCCAAGGCAAGCTGGTTTAGACTAGTTCTGCTTACAATTTTTGAACGCATCTTGGTAAGAAAGCCTTCCTTCTGGTTAGGGAATTGCGAGAAGAGATAATCGGCTACAATAGCGTCAAGTACTGCATCGCCTAAATATTCAAGGCGTTCGTTATTAACACGCTTGCCTCTAGACAATACAATAGAGGCTGACTTATGTATAAAAGCCAACTTGTATAAGTCCAAATTTCGAGGAGAAATTCCGAAAATCTGATTCAGCTGATTATAAAAATCCCTATCCCTTAGTGGAACTCTAAGTTTACGAATCCGCCTAAAGAGGTTTGAAATCACTTAACTTATTCGGTGTATTTCTTGAAAATAACAGATGAGTTATGTCCACCAAATCCAAATGTATTGCTTAAGGCAGCTCTAACTTCACGCTTTTGTGCTTTATTGAAAGTAAAGTTTAACTTGCTATCAATTTCAGGATCTGGATTCTTAAAGTTGATGGTTGGAGGAATAATACCCTTTGTTATTGCAAAAATAGCAGCAATAGATTCAACAGCACCTGCAGCACCAAGTAAGTGGCCTGTCATTGATTTTGTTGCGCTGATGTTCAGTTTGTAAGCATGTTCACCAAATACAGATAAAATAGCTTTAGGTTCAGCTATATCTCCAAGAGGAGTTGATGTCCCATGCACGTTGATATAATCAATTTCTTCTGGTTTCATCTCGGCATCTTCAAGAGCGCGTAGCATTACGTTACGAGCGCCAAGACCTTCGGGATGAGGAGCTGTTAAATGGTGAGCATCGGCAGTCATTCCACCACCAATAACTTCACAATAAATTTTAGCACCCCTTGCTTTTGCATGTTCTAATTCTTCAAGAATAAGACCAGCACCACCTTCACCCATTACAAAACCATCGCGGGTAACATCAAATGGGCGTGAAGCTGATTTGAATTCATCGTTATTGGTAGAGAGGGCTTGCATAGCATTGAACCCACCCACTCCAATATCGTTTACTGATGCTTCGGAACCACCACTAATGAACACGTCAGCCTTTCCTAAACGGATAAGATTATACGCATCAATCAAAGCATTGGTTGATGATGCACATGCTGATACGGTTGAAAAGTTTGGTCCACGGAAACCGTACTTCATGGATATATGCCCTGCGGCTATATCCGAAATCATTTTAGGAATAAAGAAAGGACTAAATCGCGGTGTACCATCACCGGCGAAGTAGCCTTTCAATTCTTCTGTAATCGTTTGCAATCCACCAATTCCTGATGCCCAAACTACCCCAGCTCTATCTTTATCGATAGCATCAAGGTTAATACCTGAATCTTTTATTGCCTCATCGGCAGATACAAGGGCAAAAATTGCGTAAGGGTCAAGTTTCCTCACCTCCTTACGGTCGAAGAAGTTGGCAGGATCGAAATTTTTCACCTGACAGGCAAACTTTGTTTTAAACTTTGTAGTATCGAAACTAGTTATAAGCTCACATCCGCTTACACCATGCTCAAGGTTGTTCCAATATTCCTGGATATTATTTCCTATAGGATTTATCGTGCCAAGGCCTGTAACAACAACGCGCTTTAGTTCCATATCTGTTTAAAATAAGTTTAAATGACTGTTTAGGTTAAATGATTTTACTTGTTGTGGGTTTCGATGTACTTGATTGCGTCACCTACGGTACCGATTTTTTCAGCCTCATCGTCTGGAATAGAAAGGTTAAATTCTTTCTCGAATTCCATGATTAGCTCAACGGTGTCGAGTGAATCAGCACCCAAATCGTTTGTGAAGCTAGCTTCAGGGGTTACTTCATTTTCATCAACTCCAAGCTTATCAACGATAATCGCTTTAATTCTGGTTGCAATATCCGACATAGTGTTTAAAATTTGGTTAATAAATACTTTTAAAATTTGTTTGCAAAGAAAAGAACATTTAACCAAACTAAAAAGTTAAAAGTCATTTTCTGGGGCAAAAGTAATTTTTTTGTTTCTATTTTTGATGCCGTAAAACACTTTATTTTACATTTATTATTTTATTAACAATGAAACGCACAGTAAATGAATAATATAGCAATTATTGCTTCGGGGTCAGGATCGAACGCAGAGAACATAATAAATCACTTCAGGCAGGGAAACATTGCAAGGGTAGTTCTTGTTTTATCGGAGAATAAAGAGGCATATGTATTCGAAAGGGCACGTAAACTCGATGTTCCATCGATTTTATTTAATTCCGAAGAGTTTTTGAATGGAACTGTTTCAAAAACATTAAAGAGGTATCAGGTTGATTTTATTGTACTTGCAGGTTTTCTTAAGCTTTTTCCGCATTCAATTATAGAAGAATTCCCACAAAGAATTGTAAATATTCATCCAGCATTGCTTCCAAAGTTTGGAGGAAAGGGGATGTATGGGAATAAAGTTCATAAAGCTGTAATTGAATCGGGTGAACAGGAGAGCGGCATTACCATTCATTACGTGGATAGCAAATACGATGAGGGAGGAATTATATTTCAAGCAACATGCCCAGTGTTGAAAGATGACACTTTTGAAACACTAGCCCAAAGAGTTCATGAGCTGGAATACAAATATTTTCCTCAGGTAATAGAGAGTCTTTTATAAAAGAGACTTAGCGTAAAGAGTTTACCGCAGATGCTGGGAATATAGGAGTAAGTGGTATACTGTCTAATTTGGTTTGTAACCCTTTAATAAATGCAATGTAACCTTCAAGGTTTTCTTTTTTAATAGGTTCAACGGATGGCGATTTAACCTTTAATGGATCAACGGGTTGTCCGTTCATCCAGAAACGCATATCGAGATGAGGGCCTGTGGCGTAACCGGTTTGTCCTACATATCCAATGATTTGACCTTGCTTAACGTGAACACCACTCGAAATACCTGCGCCAAATCGCGAAAGATGGTTGTATCCTGAGGTATAAACGCTATTATGTTTGATTTTTACGTAGTTTCCTGCAGCACCATTGTAGCCCTTTTCAGAGATGAACCCATCACCAATAGCCATTATTGGTGTACCTGCTGGTGCAGCATAATCTACACCAGTATGGGGTCGGTATATTTTAAGAATGGGATGAAAGCGGCTTCCTGAATATCTTGACGAGATTCGTGAAAAGTGCAGAGGAGCTTTAAGAAACGATTTCCGAAGTGAGTTTCCCTTCTCGTCCCAATAGCTTGCAGTTGAATCCTGTGCAAACTGATAGGCGTAAAATCTTTCGCCTTTATGCTCAAACCAAGCGGCATATATAGTTTCTATGCCAACGGAAATATTATCAACATACTTTTCATCGTAGAGCACTTTAAATCTATCGCCCTTCTGAAGACCAAAGAAATCGACTGTCCAAGCAAAAATATCAGACATATCCAACGCTAAATTGGGGTTGAGGTTAAGGTTAAAGATGGTTTCCCATAGAGAAGACGAAATGGTGGCCTCGTTTAGCTTTCGAACTAGCGTAACCTCCTTCTGGTTATTCTCAATGGTTAGGGAATCTTTGAAATTGAATACCACAAAATCGATAGGCGATTTCTCATAAACTAGATAAACTAACCTCGCAGAGCTATCCTGATTTAAAAATGCTTTGTATGTATTCCCTGCAACAACCTGCCTTAAATCAAACTTACCTTTTGTATATATAGGTAATTTATTAATTATCTCAGGCTTTACATTCAAACCGCTAAGAAGTTCTCCAAGGGTTTGATTTGTCCTGATACGACCCTTTACAACTGCAAATAAATCAATAGGAATCCCATATTCATAAACGGCTTTAAAGGTTGTGTTCTTGTCTATTGCAAGGTTTTTGGATAGCTGAACAGTAGGTTTTAAAATAATCCAAATAATTAAGGATGAGATTAATATTATTATAGTAAGAAGAATAATGACTTTATATATTTGCTTCATTTTATATCAATGGATAAATAAGAAAACATAGTTTTTAAGATCTGATTCTTTCGAACCCTCTACCAAATACGCCTACAACACTGGCGGTAGAAGTAAATGCATCGGGGTCGATTTCTTTTATAATTCTGTAAACATCGTTTGCTTCAAACTTCCTAACCATGGTGATTAGCACTTTTTGCTCTTCTTTTGTGTACCAACCTTTGCCATCAACAAGGGTAACTCCACGGTTAAGATCATGGGTGATTCTATCAGCGATTTCAGCGTATTTACTTGAGAATATAAAGATCTGAACTGATTGCTTACTTCCAGAGAGTACCGCATCTATAGCATAAGCCGTTACAGCCATGGCAACATAACCGTAAACGATTGTTTCGATTCGTGTAACTGGAGTCATATCGAGAAGTACAAAGAATGATGAACCGATTATAAATACATCACAGGCTAGTATTATTCTTCCCGGACTGATATTCCGATATTTAGTAATTATCATCGCAATAATATCAGTTCCTCCAGTACTCCCTCCCTGCATGAAAATTATCCCTAACCCAACTCCAGCCAAACCCCCACCAATAATAGCCGACAAGAACTTATCTGCAACTACTGGTTCTTTAATAAGCGTTTGCATCAATCCCAATAAAAAGGCTCCAGCAGTAACTCCAATTATAGTTTTTACACCAAAGTTTGCACCAAGCATTTTTATTGCCAAAAGAATTAATCCAACATTAATAATAAGGTATGTGTATGCCATTGGAACACCGGTTGCGTAAAAAACCAGTGCACCAATACCCGAAACACCACCACCTGTTATTTTATGGGGTAGTAAAAATGCTGTCCACGATAAAGCGTAAAGGAATAGCCCGAACACGATAATCGTGTACATACGGGCGTTCTTGAGGATTAACTTTGTGGTCATACCTTAGGTTAGTTGACAGTTGACAGTTGACAGTTGACAGAAAAGAAGTATCAACAATCAATCTTCAACCAGGTTATACTACAATATTAACAATCTTATTCGGAACAATAATAATTTTTCGAGGTTGCTTTCCCTCTAAGTATTTCAGCGTGTTTTCATTTTCAAGGATAATCTTTTCAACATCAGGTTGACTTAGATTTAATGGAAGATCGAGCATAAACCTTGTCTTGCCGTTAAACGATACAGGACAGTTAAACGTGCTTTCTACCAAATACTCCTCATTATGCTCTGGCCATTTTGCATCGCAAATGGTTTTATTATGCCCAAGCAACGACCATAATTCTTCAGCAATGTGAGGGGCGTAAGGAGCAAGGATTATTGTTAATGGTTCAAGAATTGACCGTTTATTACAATTCAAGGTGGTTAGCTCGTTTACACAAACCATAAAGGCGGAAACACCTGTGTTAAAGCTGAACTTCTCAATATCATCAGAAACCTTTTTAATGGTTTTATGTAGCGTTTTCAGCTCCTCTTTGGATGGAATTTCGTCACTAATGCAAGTTTGATTATTCTTATCGTGATATAACCTCCAAAGACGACGGAAGAATTTATGTACTCCATCAATTCCGTTGGTATCCCAAGGTTTCGATTGCTCTAATGGCCCAAGGAACATCTCGTACATACGCAGGGTATCGGCACCATATTTCTCAACAATTAGGTCGGGATTTACCACATTCCACATGCTCTTGCTCATCTTCTCTACGGCCCAGCTGCAAAGGTATTTTCCGTTCTCAAGAATAAATTCTGCATCTTTAAATTCGGGTCTCCATTCGCGGAATTTCTCGATATCGAGATAATCGTTTTCAACGATATTGACATCAACATGAAGCGGGGTGGTGTCGTATTTATCTTTAAGATTTAATGATACAAAAGTGTTGGAGTTTTTAACCCTATAAACAAAATTCGATCGTCCCTGAATCATTCCTTGGTTAACCAATTTTTTGAAGGGTTCATTTTTGCAAACACAACCTAAATCGAAAAGGAATTTATTCCAGAATCTGGAATAGACCAAATGCCCTACGGCATGCTCTGTACCACCGATGTAGAGGTCAACATTCTCCCAATACTCGTTAGCCTCTTTCGATACTAATGCTTTATCGTTTTGCGGATCCATATAACGGTGATAGTATGCCGATGAGCCTGCAAAACCAGGCATGGTGCTCATTTCATAAGCATAACCCTCTGAAGTATGCCAGTTCTTAGCACGTCCGAGTGGTGGCTCCCCTTTTTCAGTAGGTAGATAAGCATCGACATCGGGTAATTCTAATGGGAGTTTATTATCATCAAGAGGATAAGGTAGTCCATTTTTATAGTAAACAGGGAATGGCTCACCCCAATAACGCTGACGGCTAAAAATGGCATCGCGGAGGCGGAAGTTGATTTTGCGACGACCAAGTCCACGAGATTCGATTATATCGTTTATTTTTGAGATAGCCTCTTTAACCGTTAAACCATTGATTACACCACTGTTGATTACAACTCCCTCTTTTGCATCGTATGATTCTTGCCATAATGCAGTGGACGATGGTTCATCTCCAGATTTAGTGACAGTTTGGATGATTGGAAGATTGAATGTGCGTGCAAATACAAAGTCCCGGCTATCGTGGGCTGGAACAGCCATAATAGCACCAGTTCCGTAACCTGCTAAAACGTATTCGCTTATCCAAATTGGGATACGCTCGTTTGTGAATGGGTTGATTGCATAACTACCCGAGAATTGACCAGTAACCCTTTTGGTATCGGCAATGCGCTCGCGCTCGGTACGATTTTTCACTTCGTTGATGTAATTATCAACAGCTTCGCGGTGCTCAGAAGTGGTTAGCTCATTGGCTAGTTCGCTTTCAGGTGCTATAACCATAAAGGTTGCTCCATAAATCGTATCGGGACGGGTAGTAAATATTTGAACTTTTTTCTCGGAACCATCAATCTTAAAGAATACTTCAGCACCCTCGGAGCGACCAATCCAGTTTCGCTGAATCTCCTTTAACGAATCACTCCATTCAAGCGCCTCAAGGTCGCTAAGCAGACGTTGAGCGTATGCCGAAATTCTAAGACACCATTGTCTCATTTTTCGTTGCTCGACTGGATGCCCACCACGAACAGAGAATCCTTCTTTAACCTCATCGTTTGCTAGTACAGTTCCAAGCGCGGGGCACCAGTTCACCATAATATCGGCAAGGTATGCAAGTCGATATGCGAGTAGAGTTTCTTGTTTTTCTTTCTCGTTCATCGTTTTCCATTCCGATGAAGAGAAGGTACGAATTTCGCTGCAAGATGCGTTAATATTATTATTTCCGTTTTTTTCGAACTCTGCAATAAGGCTTTCAATGGGCTCTGCTTTCTGTGTGTTATTATTATACCAATGCTTGAACATTTGTATAAATGCCCACTGTGTCCATTTATAGTATTTTGGGTCGCAGGTACGAACCTCGCGATCCCAATCGTAGCTAAAGCCAATCTTATCGAGCTGCTCGCGGTAACGCTTTACATTAGTATCTGTAGTTATTGCAGGGTGTTGTCCTGTTTGAATAGCGTACTGCTCAGCGGGTAAGCCGAAAGCATCGTATCCCATTGGGTGCAATACGTTAAAGCCTTTTAATCGTTTATGTCGTGAGTATATATCAGATGCAATGTATCCTAAAGGATGTCCAACATGTAACCCTGCTCCCGATGGGTAAGGGAACATATCCAACACGTAAAATTTTGGACGTGAATGGTCAATATCTACCTTATAAGTTTTGTTAATCTTCCAGTATGCCTGCCATTTCCTCTCGATCTCGTTGAAATTGTATTCCATAAAGCGTTGGATTTGTATCGTTTTTATTCAGCGGGCAAAGATAGAAAAAAAGAAGTAAGAGAAGTTATTTGGATTGATTGGAAGTTAATCGGAAGATATAGAAATTATTTGTCAAAGGATCGATTGGAAGAATAATAAATTACAATATATGCCTTGAAAGATTACAACACTTTGGGTTTTTCTGTCGGTATTTAAGCTATATTAGCAAATCATTTAATAGAAATTTGCTTAGTAATTGTTAAAATATAAGTAGTACATTTGTATATAAAAATACAATATGACTACAGATATTAAATTAGCTGAAAAAATCAATTCATTTCTACCCAAATTAGACGAGCGTTTGGGTCGCATGTATTTAGCATCGGAGG
>JANYLA010000026.1 GCA_025361485.1 Bacteroidales bacterium | reverse complement strand
CTTTGAGGTGAAGAACAAGGATGGTCTGGTTGTTTTCGGGGTTTATCAGGGTGGCGTTCGGGTTTACGTTGAGGATACGCAGATTAAGGGAGCTAAAGGTGGTTTTGCTGTGGGTGGGCTTACCAATCAATCAAAGGCTGGACAGGCGGAATACTTCCGCATTACCCCCGATAGCGCAAGAATTTGGGTAAAAGAGGTATCCACAGTTAAAGGGGCTAAAGGTGGTTTTGCTGTTGGGGGACTTACCAATCAAGCAAAAACGGTAAGATCGCGAAATCTAATGCTTATTGCACCCGATAGCGCTCGCATTTGGGTAAATGATGCTGCCAAGGGAGCCAAGGGTGGATTTGCTGTGGGTGGGCTAATAAATCAAGGGAAAGGAACTGCACATAATTTTATACAGCTTACCCACGATAACTACTTCATTGGACAGGGTGCTGGTAAGTCGAACTCAACTGGGATATATAATACATTTTTGGGATATCAGAACGGATACTCAAATACCAAGGGATCTCAAAATATATTTCTCGGTTATCGTGCAGGCTTTATGAATGATACATCCTATAATGTATTTATTGGAAATGAAGCTGGCTATAATAATGTTCGCGGTATCTACAATACATTTATTGGCTATCAATCAGGTCAGATGAACACCTCGGGTGGTGCAAACGTATTTATTGGGCAGCAAGCGGGGAATAAAAACGTTTCTGGCTCGAACAATATATTCATGGGATACCTTAGTGGTCAAAACAAAACCAGTGGATCAAGAAATATTTTTATCGGATCAGGAAGCGGCATGAATGCAACATCTGGGAATGACAATATTTTCCTTGGAACGGTTGCAGGGTTAAAGAACACTGCTGATTTTAATATATTCATGGGCAACTATAGCGGTATCAGCAATACTACTGGTACTAATAATATTTTTGCTGGGCAATTTTCAGGGGCTTTCAACCGAAAGGGAGTCAGTAATATTTACTTCGGGATGAGAGCTGGAATGAACGATACAATTGGAAACTATAATATTTTTCAAGGAGAGGGCGCCGGTTTTAATAATCAGGGGAGCAATAATATTATGTTTGGATATCAGGCTGGCTACAACAGCACGAATGGCGATTATAACCTTTTTTTGGGGAATCAGGCTGGTTATAGCAATGCTGGGGCAAATAATCTTTTTATGGGATATCAATCCGGGGTTTCAAATACTACTGGCTCAGGAAATATTTTTATGGGTCCTAATTCGGGGAAGTTTAATTCTACTGGCTCCGACAATACCTATATTGGTAATGAGGCAGGATTTTTTAGTAGTACTGGGAAATGGAATATTGCTATTGGCACTCAATCTGGCATCCATACTAATTCTGTTTCGAATATCTTCATTGGATATCAGGCCGGTTACTATACATCAACCGGTATGCAGAATACCTGTTTAGGAACTCAAGCTGGATTCAACAACACTACAGGATATAATAATATATTTTTAGGGGTAAGCGCTGGGCAAAACAATGTTGATGGAGCAAATAATGTATTTATTGGGATGCAGACTGGAAATAAGAATACATCTGGTGTCTTTAATACATCTATAGGATACCTTGCTGGTTTTTCAAACCTAGTAGGTAATTCAAATATATTTCTTGGCAGTCAAGCAGGTTATTACGAAACTGGTTCAAATCGTTTATATATTGAGAACTCATCCGCCGATAAAAATAACGCGCTGATATACGGTGAATTCGACACCAAAAAAATTACCATTAACGGAAATCTTGGTATAGGAAAAACATCACCAGCAACTAAATTGGATATTGCTGGAGGAAACTGGGATGTGCTGAATGGAGAAGGTGATTTTAGAATTGGCGACGGATCGTACAGATTTAAGATTGGAATTGCTAACTCCGGAGGAGGTGCCGGAGATGTTCGCCTAACAGCTCATGGTGGAACCAATAGGCTAATTCTGGGAGGTGGTGGTAAAGAAGTGCTACTCATCACCAACGCCAATGTAATGCCTTGGACAGATAACTTTTCCACGCTTGGGGCATCATCAAATCGATGGAGTTCTGTTTATGCCGTTAACGGAGTTATTAATACATCCGATGCTAGGCTTAAAACTAATATTCAAGAGATTGGTTACGGTCTTGAGACCATCCTTAAGCTTCAGCCTGTATCATTTACCTGGAAAGGTGATTCACAAAACATTATGCGCTTAGGGTTAATTGCCCAAGACGTACAAAAAGTTTTAACCGAAGTTGTTGATACGGGTAACGATGAGTTGAAAACTTTAGGTATTAATTACTCTGAACTCGTTCCAGTCCTCATTAAAGGAATGCAGGAGCAGCAAAAAAAGATTGAGGAATTAACAGAGCAAACAAAGGAGATTATTACCCTCAAAGCAGAACTCGAAGCGATTAAAGCAATGCTAAAGAAGTAAAAATATTTCATTCTCCCTTTTTTCTATTTCTTGCACAAAAGCCGATTTGTCAAAAATAAAATCGTATTTATTTACTTTCTCCGATTATTCATTAACTTTCATATTGTTATAAAAAATACTACTATGAAAGCCATAATTACAAAAAAAATAGCAATGATAATTGCTTTATCGATTGTATCGCTAATCGGATTAGCTCAATCGCCACAAGGCTTTTCCTACCAAGCAGTTATTCGTAATGGAAGTGGTGAACCGATAGCGAATCGACTTATTGGTCTAAAAATCACTCTTCAAAATCCCTCTCAAGAGGTCTATTACTCCGAAACACATACACCTACAAGCAATGCTCACGGTGTTATTACGGTTACGATTGGGGGTGGAACTCTTGTAGGAATTAATCCCTTTAAAAGCATACCATGGGAAAAGGGTGATGTATTGATTAAATTAGATATTGACCCTGATGGGGGCAATAATTACACTCAAATGGGCAATCCAACAATACTTCAATCGGTTCCCTACGCGCTTTTTGCCGATAACACTAAGGAGGTTGTTAGCGCACCCGATGCGATTGAAGAAGATCCAATATTTGTAGTTAAAAACAAAGCCGGAAAAATAGTATTCGCTGTTTACCAAACTGGGGTAAGAGTATATGTTGAAGATGGTGGTATTAAAGGGGCAAAAGGTGGATTTGCTGTAGGAGGCCTCACCAATCAATCAAAGGGAAACGTTGAATACCTCCGTATAACACCTGATTCGGCTAGAATATTTGTAAATGACGTAAACAGCGTAAAAGGGGCAAAAGGTGGATTTGCTGTGGGTGGACTTATCAACCAATCAAAAGGTGAGGCTCGAAACTTAATGTTTATTGCCTCCGACAGTACACGGTTTTATATCGATGGGGCTAAAGCCATAAAAGGGGCAAAAGGTGGATTTGCCGTAGGCGGATTGATTAACCAGTCAAAGGGAACTTCGCCCGAAAGATTTATGTTTATCGATCGTGATAGTACCCGTATATACGTAAACAACGGCATTACCAAAGGTGCAAAAGGTGGGTTTGCTGTAGGAGGATTGATTAACCAGTCAAAGGGAGGATTATCAAATAATTTTATGGAGGTAACGCCCGATAGTACACGAATCTATGTATCGAACCAAACCTTAAGCAACTCCTCATCACTTGGCGGATTTGCCATAAAATCTAAGGAGAATATTAAGAACGATTATTTCAACATCTCATCTGCACCAACTGCAGGAATAATCAAAAACGAATCGAGAGTGATGTGGTATCCTACAAAATCAGCACTGCTCGCCGGTGAAATAAGTGTTGCGCATCCCGATAGCGTTGGACAATACTCCGTATCGCTGGGTTACCATAATATTGCCAAAGGAAATTACTCTCAGGCAATGGGATACAATAGTGTTGCCAGAGGTGATTACTCCACGGCGATGGGTTACGAGGCAGTGGCTAGCAATAACTCCTTCTCGTTTGGCAGTGGTTCTAAAGCATTAGGTTTTAACAGCTTTGCTTTTGGTGGAAAAGGAGTTAATGCAGTTGGAACTATTTTAAACACCTACACTGCTGCAATGGGTAATTTCTCATTTGCCTTTGGGCTCGGATCTGTTGCAAGAGAGTTGGGCTCATTCGTTCTAGGGGTCAACTGCGAATCATCGGGAAAATTTGCTATTGCAACAGGGTTTGGCTCAAAAGCTACAGGAGCAAATGCAACAGCAATGGGATTAAATACTGAAGCCTCGGGCATTGGATCGTTTGCTTCAGGTAATAATTCAAAGGCAATCGGATTAAACTCAACAGCAATGGGTGTTGATAATACGTCTTCTGGAACAAGCGCTTTTACTTTAGGTTCAAGTAATACAGCATCAAACACCTATAGCTTTGCTATTGGTTCTAATAATAAGGCCTATGGAACAGCTTCTGTAGCACTTGGTTTAAATAATACCACAGGCATTCTTGGTTCATCAACAGCAGGGTATACTGCTTTTGCAGCTGGCTCGTCAAATACTGCAAGTGGCGATAACTCTATTGCTGCAGGTACACTAAATGTATCATCGGGGGTTGCCTCAACAGCTTTTGGAAGACAAAACACTGCTAGCGGAAATCGATCGTTCGCAATTGGTTATGGAACAGCATCTAGTAAAGTTAACTCTGTTGCAATGGGTCATCAAACCGTTGCTAATGCTGATAACTCAGTGGCAATGGGTTATCAAACAAACACTACAGGTACAAGTTCATTGGCAATTGGTGAAAACACCCAGGCAATTGGGAACTCCTCGGTTGCAGCAGGCTATCTAACTACTGCTCAGCCCTACGCATCTTTTGTAATAGGTCAGTACAACACAACTATAGCCGGAAACGCTACAGCATGGCAAAGTACCGATCCTCTTTTTGTTGCAGGCAACGGAAACGATCAGTACAGCTACAATGATGCACTAGTCCTTTACAAAAACGGCAACTTAAAAGTTGATGGATCTGTTTACCCAAATGATAACGGTGGACCTACACTTGGCTCTTCCATTAATAGGTGGGCTGCTGTTTATGCTGTAAATGGTATAATCCAAACCTCGGATATTCGACTTAAAAAGAATATTATGGAAATAGGTTACGGACTAAGTGAAATACTCAAACTTCGTCCAGTTTCATTTCTATGGAAAGACAATGAACAACAGGGCGTTAAATTAGGATTAATAGCACAAGAGGTCAAGCCTATAATTAGCGAGGTAGTAGATATTAGTGAAGATAAAGAACAAATCCTTGGGATAAACTATTCATCATTAATTCCTGTTCTGATAAAGAGTATCCAAGAGCAGCAACAAATCATTGACAAGCAAAAGCAGAAGAATGAACAATTGGAGAAATTGTTGCTTGAATTAACCAATAGGTTGGAATTAGTTGAGCAGAAATTGAAATAACAAGAATAGTAAAAGGTAAAAAAGAGGGTTTCAAAATGTTTCTGAAACCCTCTTGCTTTTTAACAGAGTATTTTAAGAACACCAAATTGCTGAAGAATTATAATGGCAATTAAGACAATAACAACAATTCCCATCAGAATAGAATAAACTTTTTCATTCTTAACCTTAAAATATTTGGCAATGAGAATAAGAATAATTAATAATACGATTAAAACATATATCCAGCACGGTATTGGACAAAGTTTCCCATCGTAAATGGTTTCATCCCAAATGCTAATTTGAATTGAAGGATTTGTTCCTTTAGGAATATTTGAAAGAATAATATAATAGTTCCCATCGAGGTTATCACGAATTTCCTTAACGTAAGAATTACCTGACTGTTCGTTCTGAATGCTCTTTTGTTTAGGATCTCTAACGTCTTTAAACTTTACCCTCAATACCGATGCAAAACCAGGCCCTAACAAATATCCAAACTTATTTTTTGGTCTAATCTTAATAATAACATCCTTTTTATTACCATTAACATTTGTAGTGTCTTGCGATGGATTAACAGTACCGCTAGATGATGGAATTGAATCAACAACTGTAGGTTGCTGAGTAACTACTTGGCCAAATTTAAATACAGAAGATACAATTGATGTTCTCTCTATCTTTCCAATATTTGCTATTTCGCCATTTACAATAAAAACAACATTATAAATACCGGTTAACTCCGTATTAACAAAGCTCCCCCTGAATTTACCATTTCCAATACTAACCAGGTCAACATTCTGTTCTAAAGGTAATAAAGCGTTATAGAAAGATGTATCGTTAGCCATCAACTGTTGGAATTTACCTGCAGCCCCCGAGTTGACATCTACAACACTATCCAATGCTGGAGTTTGGTAAATAGACAGTAGATTACCAATATCATCACCCGGTTTTAAAACTACAGCCTTAACCACTGTTTTGTCATTATCTAGCGGCACACCATTATAAGATAATTCAGCGTTAAATATTAAGGAATCTCCAACTGTAAATATTGATTTACTTAATTGACAATTGTATCTAAATAAATGGTCATCTGCAATTGCTGTAATATTTACATTCTTTTCACTTCTTCCGTTTGCTGTAACCTCCCAGTGTCCTCCTGAACTTATTGCTGTTTCAGCTATTATTGGGAAATCAAAGGTGTATATAATGAATTTATCACCATTGATAACTCTTGTAGGAGAAACCTCAATATTATTCTTTTTAAATGTGCTAGATATATCCATCCTACCAGAGGATGCTATTTCAAACATCAACTTTGAAGCATTTTCATTTAAATTAAACTTATATGTTGCAGTATTCGTTTGGTTTATCCCACTCTTTCTAAATACAATCTGTGGGCTTCCCTCCCATAGCATGTTGTATAGTGAAGCATTAAACCAATCGGTCAACGAAGTAGAAGGGGTAGCAAATAACGCCTGCCCCTTACTTGCTGTGGCAATTAATTGAAGTATTATAGGGGTTGTACCTGTGATTGCAGCCCAGGTTGCTACAGTAAAGTAACGAATACTATCCTTTCTTATTGATTCTGTGTTATTTAAATAATCAATACCATTATTTAAACTATTCCCATCAGGATTTACCAATGGTCCATAATTTTGCAAACCATCCGTAAAAAGAAAGACCATCCTTTTTGTATTGGGCGTTATCGCCTTATATTTCTTTAGCTTATTCTTGGCATCAAGCAACCCTAAGCCCATAGCGGTCATATTCATAGGGATTTTAGGGTCTATTTCTTGTTTAACTGCACAATACGAACTTAAATTGGGACATATTCCTGCAGCTGGTTTAATTGCAATAAAATCTTTAGCAAAAGTGGATGGCTGATAAACAACCGAAGAGTAGTAGGTTATCCCAAGCGAGTCGCCAGGTTGCCCAAAAATCTCTAATTTTGGAATAAACGAGCTAACTGCATCCTTAAGGGTTTGAATTCTAGTATCGGATCCACCAGGAACAATTGAACCCATGCTTCCAGAAATATCGAGTGCAAGCACAATCTTTGTGCTATCGCGCAATACCGGTACAATATAATCTTGATCATCAATACACACTCCATTTTCAATATGGTAAGTAAAACTAATAGCACTAATCTTGTTTGAAGGACAATGATTCATAATAGTGACATTGACCTGATTTGAATTTGTTGGGTTGTCAACAATTAATCCGACTTGAATTTGAGTACAACCATCAATATTTTTTACTGATGTTGTGTTATGTAAATCAAGTAGAGGTATTGTATATGTTTTTGATACTCCTAATCGAACAGGAGGCAAGGTTATTTTCCCATCTGCTTTAGTAGTCCCTAACGGATAAAATGAAAGGTTGGTGTTTATTATACTATCTGGACATTGAGCATAGACAAAACTCAAATTCAGGCTCAAGATTATTAAGCTTAAACCTAAAATTCGAGTAAACTTAATAGGTCGTCTTTTAGGTCTTTGTTTTAATTGTGGTTTCATAGCATTTAGGGTTTTGGTTAATTACTGTTGTTTAAATTAGCATGTATTATTAATTCTGACAGTCATGTAATGATCTAATTTTCAATATAAATTTAAGTTATATTTATTATATACAACTCTATTTTAAGCAGTTGTTTTATTTTATCTGTCAAATTTTAATAGCAATGCTCCTTGAATACTGTTTATTATTGGGACATATAAATTAACCATGAATAAGGTTTGGGTCAGATTTAAGCACAAAAAAACCTGATTGGAAATTAAGCCAATCAGGTTCTGATAGAATACTTAGTGTTATTAAAAACTAATAATCCCTGTTTTTTGAAGTATCATAAATGCCACCCATAGAATAATTAATACCCACACTAAATTCCTAATCCAGTCTTTTCCAATATGAGCATTAACATAAAGAAGAAATAAAAACAATATGAATAGAATTAAAATTAGAAACTGCCAAAAATGAATTTTTGTGGTTGGAAATTTTCCCAAGTAAAGTACTTCACCCATTACCATTATCTTAACATCGGGCTTAATGTTTTGTGGAATGTTTCCAATTGTAAATGTATAGCTACCATCTAAGTTATCTTCACTACTCTTTACAATACCTTGGTTTGAATCAACGCTTAACTTTATCCTCGATAAAAATCCTGGGCCAAGATAGTACCCAAACGTATTCTTTGGCTTAACAGTAATGGTTGCGGTAGCCCCTTTATCAGTAGGGGTTGAAATAATTTTTGCTTTTATTTCAGTTTTACTTGTACTAATCTGCCCAAACTTAAAAACAACCGAATATTGTTTTTGTCTTTCAAACTTACCGAAGCTCGGGGCTTCACCATTTACAATGTATATTAATTGGTAAACTCCGGTTAATTCGGTGTTTTTATAGACTCCTTTGAATATGCCATTCCCCTCATCCTCAAGGTCGATTAGCTGCCTTTCAGGAATAAGTTTTTTATTAAATAGTTTATCCTTTTGAATCAGGTGTAATAATTTAGTTTCGGCCCCTGGTTCAACATCATTAAACGAATCAGTGTTATTATCTTTAAAGGTAGCTAGTAAATCGCCCAAATCATCACCGGGTCTAATGAGCATAACCTGTACCTTGTTTGCATCGCCCTTAAGAGGTTTTCCTGCAAAAGATATTTTTGCTTTTAAGTCAAGATAATCGCCAACAGTGTAAACGCTTTTGGAAGGTTGGCAATTGAAATCAAGGAAATGATCATCTACATAGCATACTAATGAATACTTTTCAGATGATGTTCCTGAAACGCTAAGATTCCAAACACCTTCAGCATTTATATCGTCAGGTGCATGTAATGGTAGTGATATACTTAATGTTTTATAAAATCCTCCAACACTGATTCTAGCTAAAGAGGTTAAATCTTTCCCATCCTTCTCAAGTTTAAAGGTTGCATTCGATGCATTGGGTATTAATAGTTCAAAATAAAGCTTTGATACATTGCCATTAATGGGATATGAATATGTACTCCCAGATGCCGAAAGAACTCCTGTTTCTCTTGATACAACTTGTGGGCTGCTCCCCTCAAGCATATTGGCAAACTGATTCTGGAAAAAATATTCAACTTCCCCCTCTTCATCTCCTGTAGTTGTTGCTAACGATATGCCGCCATTTTTCTGAGCAATTTCACCAAGTATTTCGGGGATAAGAGTCGTATTCCCCATTCCAATTGTGTAGTAGTGGATACTATCGAGCGATGCGCAAGGGCCATCATTCAGAAAATCGCTACCCGAAGAGAGCGTTACACCATCGGGATTAACAAGCGGTTCAACATTCTGTAGTCCATCAGTAAAAAGAAGAACCAGTTTACGGGCATTTACTGAACTATTTTCATTTAATTTTAGTTTAGCATTAAGTAACCCTTTACCCATTGCCGTTCTAAGGGTTGGTCCCCTCCCAATCATGTCCGAGTGAATAATTGAACTTGATCTTACGGGATCTGTGTCCGAAGTAATTTCTGTAAATCCTTCGTTTATTGGGCTGTTAGGCTGAGTTAACTCTGTTGAAAAATAGGTTACGCCAATAAAATCTCTATCTTGATTAAATACTTCTAGTTTTTGTGTGAAAAGATCGACCGCATTGTTCAGTACTTGCCATCTGGTTAGAGTACCATCTGGTACCGGAAGTGCCATGCTCCCAGACATATCCAATACAAGGACAACATTTACAGGATCACGCAGAATTGGGAGGTAATATTTTACACTATCCGTTATATCACTGCTTATAGCTTTAAGATCGAACTCAATAAAGTTATTCGTATTTGGACGACAGCTACTTGCCGAAGCAATTTCAATCTTTCCATTGGATGTAAATGAGATTCCTCCCTCGGAACACGCCGTTTTTTGAGTAAAAATAAAATTTACATCAGATCTTGTTACGCTTGCATTAATTGGAATTGTAAAAGAATAACTCTCGCCGTATTTTGCAGGAGGAAGAATAATTATACAACCAGAATAAGGGGACGTTGAACATGCCGAATTCACGCTCCCATTGGGGTAGTCAGCTTTGTCTCGGCTAATAATATTTTGTGAATAAAGATCAGGAAAACTCAATAGGATGAGCAATGAAAATGAAAACATCACTTTAAAAACATTAATACCTTTCCCAAAAAGGTAACTTTCTTCTCGGTGATTCATAATTCAAATTTTAGATAAGTATGTTATTAATAATGCTTTACTGTAAATTAAATTGATCAATCTCCCCCGCCTAATAAATCAAAAATAAAAGTACGATTTTTTTAATATAAGTCAAGTTTAAGATACTATTAATTCAAATTACATTATTTAATAAGGCTTCTCCATTAAAAAAAGTGTTTTTTTAATGGCAACATCGAATGAATGTAAAGTCCTCGAATTAATTGCTAAAAGCCTTCTCTTCTCATAAAAATAAAACAATGATAATATTTATTATTCTTGTTGCTGTTATATATCATCGTACATATATTTGTCTTTTGCGTTTCATAACTTATATTGCATAATTATTATTCCGACGAAAACTATTATTAATAAATACTTCCTCCCTATGAAAAGGATTTTATTAGTTGTTTTCCTATTTACAATGGTAACAACAGGTTATAGCCAAGCCACAACAGGGTTTAACTATCAGGCGGTTATTCGTGATGCAAACGGAGCTGCTATGTCTAGCAAGATTGTTCAATTTCATATCAGCTTAACGAATAGCGATGGAACAATTACTTACTATTCAGAAAATCAAGAAACAACAACCACTTCGCTCGGTGTTGTAAACATCGTGATTGGAGAATGAACCTTTGAAAGTGGTTCCTATTCAACCATTCCGTGGAGTGCAGAAAATATTTTGTTAAAAGTTGAAATTAAACCTCAAGGAAGTTCAAGTTTTACTGATTTGGGGTCAGTTATGCTAAGACCCGTCCCGGTTGCTATGTATGCCTTAAATGGACAGCCTGGACCTCAAGGAATACCGGGTGAGATTGGCCCACAGGGTCCAATTGGCCTTACTGGTCCACAGGGTACTGAAGGAAAAGAAGGACCACAAGGTAATCAAGGAATTCAAGGAGTTCAAGGAGTTGCAGGAACAGGTCTTATTAACAAAGGAAACTGGACCTCTGGCTTTTCGTACGTAAATGGGGACTATGTCTTTGATCGCTCTACAGGGAATGCTTCTGTAAATTCTATGTGGATATGTCAAGTTGCCGTCTCCTCTATCACTCAGCCCTATCTAGATGGCACTCATTGGGTTGAATTTCAGGCTCCAACTGGGCCACAGGGGAATCAGGGAGTTCAAGGTCTTCAAGGGGATAAAGGAGACACAGGACCTACCGGGCTTACCGGATCTACCGGACTTACTGGAGCGCAAGGTAACGGAATAGTTCAAACCATAAATAATGGTAATGGAACCTATACCTTCAAATACACTGATAATAGTCAGTTTACTACTTCTGATCTAACAGGACCTCAAGGATCTCAAGGACTGCAAGGCATTCAAGGATTAACCGGAACAACTGGAGCTGCGGGTTTAAATGGAGTATCAATTTCATGGTTAGGAACTTTAGCATTACGCCCTACCACTCCTTCCCTTAATCAGGCATACTATAATAGTGCTACTAAACTTGCCGAAATTTGGAATGGCTCAGGATGGGGAACTTTAGCAAAAGACGGTGCGACTGGAACTACAGGCTCTGCAGGCTCTACAGGCTCTGCAGGTTTAAATGGAATTTCCGTTCAATGGCTAGGTACATTGTCTTCTAGACCCGTATCTCCATCATTAAACCAGGCATATTATAATGACGTAACTAAAATCTCCGAGATTTGGAATGGTTCTAGCTGGAATACCATTGCCCAAGATGGCATAATGGGTGCTACAGGCGCTACAGGCGCCACAGGTGCCACAGGTGCTAATGGTACCAATGGTACTAATGGTACTTCACTTCAATGGCTAGGTACTAGAACAACACCTCCGAGCTCCCCTACCCTAAATCAAGCTTATTACAATTCTGCTGATAAAATATCATATGTGTATGGTGGTTCCAGTTGGACTATTCTTGCACAAGATGGTGCCACAGGTGCGACTGGAGCGCAAGGGATTCAAGGTCCAATTGGGCCACAAGGGCCTGCTGGGACAGGTCTCGTGAACAAAGGAAACTGGTCGAGTGCTGCAGCATACGTACCAGGCGATTATGTTTTCGATAGATCCTTAGTAATTGTTAAAATATAAGTAGTACATTTGTATATAAAAATACAATATGACTACAGATATTAAATTAGCTGAAAAAATCAATTCATTTCTACCCAAATTAGACGAGCGTTTGGGTCGCATGTATTTAGCATCGGAGG
>JANYLA010000025.1 GCA_025361485.1 Bacteroidales bacterium | reverse complement strand
AGCCTCCGATGCTAAATACATGCGACCCAAACGCTCGTCTAATTTGGGTAGAAATGAATTGATTTTTTCAGCTAATTTAATATCTGTAGTCATATTGTATTTTTATATACAAATGTACTACTTATATTTTAACAATTACTTAGGTCAATAATCCTAGAACCTACAGGTTCTGATATTCCTCTTATCAAATTGCCAAATTGATTTTGAAAAAAATTGTATAATTCACCCTCATCAGCACCTGTTGTTGTGGACAATGTAATACCTCCATTTGCATCTGCAATTTCTCCCATGATTTCAGGTATGCTAGTTATATCTCCCATTCCAATGGTATAGTAGCGGATACTATCTGATTTATCACAAGGACCATTACTCAGAAAATTATTGTTCGTCAGCTTATTACCAAACTTGGTTACCAATGGTTTTACATCTTGATATCCGTCTGTAAATAGCAATACAATTTTAGTAGCATCCGAATTCTCAAGTTTCGATTTTGCTAAAAGGAGCGCCTTCCCCACCGCAGATGAATCTTTTAGCGTTTGGTTTAGCAAATCAGATTGTATTATTTCAGAAGATTTTAAATTGGTGGGTAAATGATTTTCGGGTGTAATAGCAATAAATTCACTTCCTATTGGCGAATCTGGCATAACAGTATCCTTAGCATAGTAAATAATTGATATGGAATCTTCTTCCTGATAATATTTTTCGAATTTTTTTGCGAAAAGAGTCACAGTTTTTTTCAAAATATTCCAGCGAGTATCTGTTCCTCCGGGAACTGGAAGTGACATTTTGCTTGAAATATCGAGTACAAGAACCACTTTAATTGGATTTCGAAGGATAGGAAGGTGAAACTTCTGTCTGTCAGATGTGCCATCGCTACCATTAATTGTTTCTAAATCTATCTCGATGAAATTGCTTGATTCAGGAAAGCAGCTGCTAACTGAAATCATTTCTACTTTTCCATCAGCTGTGAAGCTAATAGAGCCTTCGCTACAATTTGAAACTTGTGTAAAAATAAATGATATAGCCGATCGAGTAATCCCTGTTTTTAACGGGATTGTAAAGGTATAACTTTCACCATATTTTGCCGGAGGAAGAGTAATAACACACCCTGTGTAAGGGGAAGATGAACATGAGGAGTTTAAACTACCCCCTGGATAATCTGATGCAGTGCGGCTAATAATATTCTGCGATTTTAAATGGATTGAAATGACTATTAGCAGAAGGAGGAATAATACTCTTAAACTAATCGGAATATCTTTTGTAAGATATCTTTCATTTGAATTTTTCATAATTAAAGGGTATTAATTAAATAGGAAGTGATTAAGATTTTTGTTAGTAAAGATGTTTCGGGTTTTATTACTGAAATAAAATTAAATTAATTTATAATTAATTCAAAACTAGGATGTTGTTTATTTTAACTTTTTTGGCAAGAGTAGAAAGAAATGCACCAATCACATAACTATATACATCCATTATCTGCAAACGAATAACACTCCGAATCAGTAATAATGATATGGTCTAGAAGGGCAATTTCAAATAGTTGAGATGCCTCCTTTAGCTTTTGGGTTATTTTGATGTCCTGTTCGCTCGGCTTGGGATTACCCGAAGGGTGATTGTGACAAACGATGATTGATGAGGCCAACTTCTCAATTGCCGATTTCATAATCAGCTTGATGTCGAAGATTGTTCCTGTAACTCCACCTTGGGTTATTCTCGATTGATCGATTACCTTATTTGCTCGATTTAAGAAAAGAACCCAAAACTCCTCGTGAGGGAGATCGGCAAGGAGAGGTTGAAATATTTCGATGATATCATTGCTCGATTGAATTTTAGGTCGATTCAATGCTTCAGTTTGCTTGCGACGACGACCCAGTTCAAGTGCCGCCATAATGGTTATTCCCTTGGCTTCCCCTATCCCTTTGATTGATGTAAGATCAGCAAGGGTGTATTTCCCAAGCTCATTCAGGTTGCTGTTGGCCGAGAGTAAAATCCGTTGTGCAATGGCAACAGCGCTTTCGTTTTTTGTCCCTGTATTTATTAGTATTGCCAGTAGTTCAGCATCGCTTAAACTGTTGATGCCTCGTTTAATCATCTTTTCACGAGGTCTATCTTCGAGCGCCCAGTCCTTTATGGTAAGGTTCTTGTATTCTGCCGACATATAATTTGTAATTTGATATAAACCAAGTTACAAATAATATCAATTCGGAGCGCAGGTTCTAACAACAAAAAAAGCCCCGAGGTCTCCCGAGGCTTCAAAGTCTTTGGCAAAGCGACTACTATAGTGCGCTTACGTGCTTTGTAAGAGAACTCTTAAGGTTAGCAGCCTTATTGTTATGAATAATATTCTTCTTTGCAAGTTTGTCGAGCAATGAAGATACTTTTGGAAGTAACTCAGTAGCAACAGCCTTATCGGTAGTTGTTCTTAAGTCTTTGATTGCGTTACGGGTGGTTCTTGCAAAATACCTGTTGTGCACTCTTTTTTCCTCAGTCTGCCTGTTTCTCTTTTCAGATGATTTGTGATTTGCCATTTTCTTAACTATAAAGTTTGTAGCCCGTAGGGGAATCGAACCCCTGTTACCAGGATGAAAACCTGACGTCCTAACCCCTAGACGAACGGGCCGTTAATTTTTGCCGCTCCTATATCGGTTAAGCGGCTGCAAAGGTAGCTGAATTTTTATATCAACCAAAAAAAAATTATTTTATTTTAATATCTTGATAATATTCTGATGAAGGTACTATTGTATACGGTATCTGATAGATAATTTTGCGGAATTAAACCTAATTAAAGATCTAAATAAAACGATATTCACTTCTTCTTGCGGTGTGTTCACTCTCTTATTGGATCAACTTCAAGGTCATCAATGCAAGGCTCATCAAAGTAAATTGTTTTGTAAAATTTTGTCGATGGGTTTTCGTCCTCGTCGTTTTGTTGTTTCTTAAAACTAAGCTTTTGTAACGATGCCATAGCCGCTTTGTTTCGAAAATCGGTTTCGATAAAAACTTTTCGGAACAGCTTTGTTTTGCAACCCCACTTCAATATCTCAATCATTGATTCTGTGGCAATTCCTTTTCGACGATAGGGTTCTTCGACCATAAAAAAAATCTCAACTTCTCCCTTTGAATTTGGATGACCGTTGAACTCAAACTGACCAACAATGGTTTTGGTTTCTTTCAGAACCATCAGCCAGAAGGTATGGAATAGGTATTCCTTGTTTTTGCTGGTCCATGAATCAGGCTCCTGCTGTATCGCTTCAATTATTTCCTCTCTGTAGAATTCGGGTACTTCCACACCTGTAACGGTTAGGTTTGCATGCCTCTCGTAATCACTTACTGAGTTCACGAACCTATCGCAACAAACTAATCTTTTTAGATTTGTTGTATGGAAGCAAAAAAGTTCGTCAGACTGACCCTTTCTGAGCGTGTAATCATTGAAACTTTACTGGGAGAAAAGAGGTCGAAATCCGACA
>JANYLA010000163.1 GCA_025361485.1 Bacteroidales bacterium | reverse complement strand
GATTTCACATGGTGATTTTGGATTAATCATTAATATTATTGTCAGTTATCAATTTTTGAAATTATCTTTGAACAAGATTTATATAACAGCCAAAAAAGATGAGAATTTTTCATTTAATAATAGTTTCGATCATTATTGGAACGCCATTCAATGCGTTATCACAGAAGTATAAAAACAAGGAGATGTCATTAATTTCCTTTAACGTTTCGATACATCCTGAAACAAAAAAATACCTCGACCAGTTCGAATCCAAATTTTCATCCGTCAAGAATAAGGATGCTGATAAAATTATTGCAAAAATAAAGGAACAAGCTTGGGGCTCGTTAGCAGATTCACTCCAGCAAGAAATAGAGATGATTTTACTACCAATAAGTACCTTTGGAAACAAAATCGGATATGATGCATACAATTTCCCGGATGTTAGCATCAGCAAGGCACAGAGAATTGGATTTTCCAGATTTTACATGAAGGTAGATCTTGAAATTGGACCTAAAGCTTTACAATACCCATTAAGCCACAAAGAACGAAACGATAGTACCCTACAATCCGAAAAACCAAAAGAAGGAGAAATTAAGCCTGTTGTAACTATCACTATTACCTGCTTCCCCACCAACGGAATAATTCCCATTGGCAAATATATTGGAACTAGTGAAGCCACTTACATATGGAAATCAGGTAACATATCCATACTAGATGGACTTGTTAATTCAAATAGCAAGAACGACCTATCTACTTTGATGAGCCTAATCAACGAAGCCATTTTTGATCTAACTATTAATATGCAAGTCAAATAGGATGCTTAACTTTTCGGATATCAATAAAAAATCTTTTAATGTAATTGGTGTCATGTCCGGCACATCGTTAGATGGACTTGATATCTGCTTATGCAACTTTACAAAAACAGACAATAAATGGGCTTACAAAATTCATAAGGCAATAACTGTAAACTATACCAATTCAATTAAAGAAAGGCTTTCGTCCGCATTTAGCACTTCAGGTATTGAGCTTACAAAGCTAGACTATGATTACGGTAGATGGATAGGTATTCAGGTTAAAGAGTTTTTAGTGGATGTTGAAATCACCCCTGATTTTATTGCATCCCATGGTCATACCATTTACCACAAACCAACCGAAGGTTACACTTTGCAAATAGGTAAAGGTTCTGCAATTGTTGCTGAATCCGGCTTGCCCTGCATATGCGACTTTCGCTCATCTGATGTATGCCATTCAGGACAGGGTGCTCCTCTCGTTCCAATCGGCGATAAATATTTGTTCTCAGAATACGATATCTGCCTAAACTTAGGAGGATTTGCCAACCTAAGCTATGAGTACGAAAACTCCAGTTTAGCTTTCGATACTGGCCCTTGTAATATCATACTCAATTCAATTACTCAAGAAATGGGTTTCAGCTTTGATGCTGATGGTAATCTTGGTAGAAAAGGAATTGTGCATAAATCGCTACTTAATAGGCTAAATTCATTGGATTATTATCGAAAAAGCGCTCCGAAATCATTAGGTCGCGAATGGATTGAAGATTGCTTTGCACCTATTATTAAAGAGTACAACATTTCCCTTGAAGACAAGCTCAGTACGCTCTACGAGCATATAGCAATACAAATTAGCAAAACAACAAATGGAATAAAGGGTAAAACTATCTTAGCAACAGGAGGAGGAGCCCATAACGGCTTATTAATCCATTTGCTTCGGAATAAGTCTAACCATTCAATTGTTACTCCCGATAATTTAACAATCGATTTTAAAGAGGCACTTATATTTGCTTTTCTTGGAGTACTATACGTTCATAAACAACCCGGTGCATTGGCATCGGTAACAGGTGCAAACTCCGATTCTATATCGGGGTGTCTTTACTTTTAAAAAAGGAGTTAAAATTTGAAATTTTGAATAACATATATTTTTTTATTTTTGTCACTATTAAAACTAAATAATCGTTCTATGAGAAAAACATATCTTTTTAAGGTTTTAGCTTTATCCTTAACGCTTACTTTAATAAATATTACAAGTAACGCGTGTACAAATTTCCTTGTTACTAAAGGTGCGTCAGTCGATGGCTCAACCTTTATTACCTACAATGCTGACTCTCATCAATTATTTGGAGAGCTTTACTTTAGACCAGCAACCGATTACCCAGATGGAGCACTTTTAAAAATCTATGAATGGGATACCGGAAAATATTTGGGAGATATTCCTCAAATTAAGCACACCTATTCTGTTGTAGGTAACATGAACGAATACCAACTATCGATTGGCGAAACTACTTATGGTGGAAGAGAAGAACTTGTAGATACTACTGCCCTTGTAGATTATGGAAGTCTTATCTATACTACCTTACAAAGAGCAAAGAATGCAAGAGAAGCCATCAAGGTTATGGGTGAATTAGTTGCACAGTATGGGTACTATAGCGAAGGAGAATCTTTCTCGATTGCTGATCCAAACGAGGTTTGGATTCTCGAAATGATTGGAAAAGGAATGGATTTTAAAGTAGATCCAAAAACAAAAAAATCTTTCAATGCAAATAAAGGAGCCAACTGGGTTGCTATAAGAATTCCCGATGGTTATGTTTCAGCGCATGCCAATCATGCTCGCATCACTACGTTCCCTCTAGAAAGTAAAAAACAGAAAAATTCAATCAGTTCAAAAAACCTTGATAAGATATTCAACCCTGAAGTTGAGTACGTATACTCATATGATGTAATCGATTTTGCTCGCAAAAAAGGGTATTTCACAGGAAAAGACGAAGAGTTTAGCTTTAGCGATATCTATGCTCCTCTCGATTTTGAGGGTGCACGTTTTTGCGAAGTTAGGGTTTGGTCATTCTTTAAATCTATTAATAAACAGATGTGGGATTACATTGAATATGCAAAGGGAAAGGATTTATCGAAAAGAATGCCTTTGTACATTAAACCAGATCGTAAAATCAATGTTCAAGATTTGATGGGATTCATGGGCGACCATCTAGAGGGTACTGAATTGGATATGACCAAAGATCCAGGTGCTGGTCCATCCGGTTTACCTTATCGTTGGCGTCCACTTACTTGGGAGTACCAAGGAAAAACATATTGTAACGAACGTGCAACTGGAACACAGCAAACTGGTTTCACTTTTGTAGCTCAAGCACGTAATTGGCTTCCCAATCCAATCGGAGGTATCTTCTGGTTTGGTGTTGATGATGCTGCAACTACTGTATATTCTCCAATGTATTGTGGTATGACCTCTGTTCCGGAATCTTTTGCCGTTGGAAATGGCGATATGCTTACCTACAGCCCAACCTGCGCATTCTGGGCTTTCAATAAGGTTGCTAACTTTGCTTATCTTCGCTATGACTTGATGAGTAAGGACATTAAAAAGGTTCAGCAGGAATTAGAAAATGGTTTTGTTGCTAACACACCAGCTATAGATAATGAAGCAAAAAGTCTTTATCAGACTGACCCTAAACTTGCTTTAAAGTATATTACAGATTACTCTGTGAAAACTGGTAACGATGTGGTAGTTCGTTGGAATAAACTTTTTGAATACCTCATTGTAAAGTATATGGATTTTAATGTTAAACAGGAAGATAATAATGGTTTTAAATGGAACAAGTTCCATGGAGCTCCTGTAAAGGTGTTGAATCCTCAATACCCAGATGAGTGGAAAAAAACTTTAATTGATGCTACAGGTGATAAACTTTTAGTACCAGAAACAAAAAAATAATATTACCCTAACACTTAAAAAGGTTGTAGAGAATTTCTTACAACCTTTTTTCTATTTAGATTTTTTTATAACAAAGTGATCTGGTATTCATTTTTTTTCATACTTTTGCGACCTGAAATCATGCGCATTCCCTAACATGGACATAGGAGCCTGTCATATTGCGTATAAGTGGAACAAACAATAAAAACAAAAACGATGGATTTAATTAAAGTAGCAGAGAATTCTTTCGCAGTTGAAGCTAAAGAATGTCCAGATTTTAGAAGTGGAGACACTATCACCGTTCACTATAAAATTATTGAGGGTAGCAAGGAAAGAATCCAGAATTACCGTGGTGTTGTAATACAACGCAAAGGTAGTGGTGCTACAGAATCATTTACGGTTCGTAAAGTTTCTGGCGGCATTGGAGTTGAAAGAATTTTTCCTTTAAACTCGCCTTTTATCGATGAAATCGAGGTGAATAAAAGAGGTAAAGTTCGCAGAGCAAGAATTTATTACCTACGCGACCTAACCGGTAAAAAGGCTCGTATCAAAGAGAAGAAAAGAAAAACTGAAGTATAATTGATAAAAAAATCCCTCGAAAAATCGAGGGATTTTTTTATCAATTCTTTGTCAAGTTCAGAAAATAAGTTACCTTTGCAGCCGCATTAAGGCTCCGTAGCATAACTGAATAGTGCATCTGACTACGGATCAGAAGGTTCGGGGTTTGAATCCCTGCGGAGTCACTAGAAAATAAGCCACTTACAACTTTAAAAAAGTAGGTGGCTTTTTCATTTGCACACAATTTGCACACAACTACACTCCTGTTTAAAAGTGCTGGCGAAAAGAAAAATGAATGAAAACTCTTTTTCTAGGGTTACATAAAGGCAGTAAATAATGAGGTTATACAAAGTGTTTGAGTTTGTCTTGTGAATGAAAACTCTTTGAGTGGGATTAAGTAAACGGTTTTTAGGCTTGAGCGAAGCGAAATGATTAAATCGGTTTATTGAATTGGGACTGCACCTTTAAGGGGTTGGGTGGGTTTTCTTTTCTGCTTTTTCTTTTCAACAGCAAAAATTGCAGTTTTTATGCTTTGTTCTCTTTCAACCCTTCCCATATAGGCTTAAGAATTGTAATGATAGTAGTACCTACCTCCGAAAAGTTTAGATCCTTATCCTGTCCTATTTTATTAAGAAAAGCCTTCCACATTTTTAGTCTGTTAGGATCAATAAAAAAATCTTCTGCAAAAAGGCTATGATTTTCAGTATATGGAGTACTTCTGTTTAAAAATGTTGCCCTTATAGCTTCTTTAAGTGTTTTGATGCTATATTTATTAGAGGTAATAAGCTTATGTACATCGTAAAAATCCTTCATCCTGCTATTGGCCAATGATAATTCTATCATTGCTTGGAATTTTTCTGCAATAAGCGTTTCAGTAGAGTATGCTAAAAGTACTGGTACTTCAGATTCTGCTAATAGAACTGGATATTCAAGATTTTGATTATCAGTTGGCACTATGACATCACCAAAACCTATATCTACTTGCATTCGTTGCTTAATAGTATGAAAACCAGCTTCTACAAATATTCGAATACCATTATACTTCTCTTGTTCTGAAATTATCTCGGCATGTATTGTTTCAGATTTAAACCAAACTTCATCGTTTGGACAAGGGATAGTTACTATTTCAGCAAAGGCAGACTTGATTGTTTGGGTATTGTTTGCAATCTCTTTTCCTAAGAGATCAATATCTAAAGTATAGCGTGTTTTACTACCCTCAAAAGCATAGATTAATGCCCCACCTTTCAAGTAGAATTTGTTACGATATTTGGATTGAGACACCCTATACAGAAGTCTTTCCTGCAAATACCGGACTATTATTAATTGGAAACTCAAACCTTGCTCTTTGGCAATATTTAAGAGCCGAGCCCTTATTGATGCAGATGAACCTTTCATAGCATAACCTCCAAATAACCCTTTAGTATACTTTCAACCCTAAGTTCTTTTGAATATTTAATCAATAGATCAATGTTCCTGTCATTTCTATTTAGATAATTTCTCAGCACCTCTGACGTAAGATCCTTTCCTATTTTATTGCGAAACTTAACAGCATCACAAACAGATCTTTCCAAGTCATAGATAGCGATACCATTTTTTACTGATTTCCCAAGAATATAATAGTCTGCGATCCAGTAATAAACTTTGATTGGTGGAAATGATGGAAGTTTTATCCTTGATTTTGCAGGAATTGCCATATGGTATTCTGCAGGAATATGTGTTGTTAGTCCATAAAACTGCCAAGCAGAAAAAAGACAAAGAATTCCTGCTGGAACGATTTTACCAACTTCTGCCCAATCATTTTCAACCACAATTTTTGTGTGCTTGTACAAACCACGCTTAATCATTACCACCTCGCCACCATCAACCAACTCTTTAAGTTGATAGTATTGATTACGGCCACTAAGCTGTTTTGCTTGCAAGTAACCTTTCTGGTCTTCAAATATTTCTACAATTGTCTTCTTCATAGTATTGCACAAATGTACGGTAATAAATAACATTTACCGTATTTTTGTGCAATAATTTAAAATGTATACAAATTTTAAACTTTGACTTCACCTTCCGACTTGATTAACTTACTCATAATTAACTAATACATTCTAATTATAGACGTAAGTTTTAAATCCGACAAAGTAATCCAGTACCTAGTTGAACTCAAAGATGAACTAGGAAGGGTTAAAGAAAAGAGGTTTCAAAAACTGATTGAAGTATTGAATACCTATGAGTTAAATGACGATGAAGACTACAAACTGCCAAGTGGGAAAGAACTCGCAAAGATTCTAAATGTTTCGAATTCAACAATAATTCAACTGCTTAAGAAATTATATCAGTATTTGCTATTCGATTTTATGCATAATCCATTGGAAGTGAACAACTGCAAACAGCGAGTTATGATATATATCCCGTTTGATGAAAAGAATCCAGCGATAAGAAAAAAAGACCCCAACCATTACCATAAATTTTTCACTTATATACAGTTACATTTATCGCATATACCTAGAATTGGTGAAGAAATACGGATAAACATCTTAGAACATAATAACTTAATAACTAATGGCTACGTTCACCGAATCGAACATAGTATTATTGGGAAAACTCAAGTAATACTTATTGAACTTCATCCATTTGATAATGATTTTGCTCGATGGGAAAAACTTAAGGAAAAGTATGAAGAAGAAAAACGATGGAAAGAATACTTGAAAAGGCAAGAATAAGTATTAAATGACATTAACTCTTAATCTAAAGTATTTGATAGCGAAGAATTTGATTAAATAACTCAAAATAGTTATTTTCCGCCCCTGTTTTGCAGCTTTTAACTATAGTAACTTGCTGTATTCACTTGGTGAGATTAAATTGGCTTAGATAGGTTGAAATATAAAAAAAGTCGGAAAAAACCCGGCATTAATATTGCAATTTGTTGCCTAAAAGTTAATTGCCATAAGCTCGCTTCCAAACTGATGTAAACTATCTTCAATTTTTTTTAACTGTTTCTTCCCTGGCATTTTTATTCCTAAAGCGTATTGATTAACCAAACTTTGGTTAATCCCAGTAATTTTAGCAACTCCCGATTTGGTCAGGATTCCCGCATACCACTTGAAAAAGGTTTCCACGTCAATCGTATAGGTGAGCTCAAGATTCTTGGGGTCTTGCAAAAATTCGGGCAACTCGCCGTCCTCCTTTAAGCCCTCGATGTGCATGGCTAACGCCTTTTCTAAATCCATCTTTACCTCCTGAATGGTGCTCGCCGCTACGGCTACTCCGTCCAGTTCTTCGATGAATGCACAATATCCTGTGCTCGATTTTTCGATGATACTTTTCATGGTTTCTAGGTTTATCAGTATAAATCATTTTTATTTCCAGCATTAAGGTAATATTAATATTACCTTAATTAAATAAAAGTAACAAATATGTTACCTGTTTGATAAAAATATTGCAAAATATAGAATTAGTGCAGTATAGATATGGTGCTAACAAAACCAACACTATTTGAATTTACTTTACCATTTTCAAACTGTTAAGCCACCAAAAATCGAAAGTGGAGATTTTGTCAAGGGCGATGATTCATTAAAAAATATACAAGAGATAATCGCTTTTATACCCTTGACAAAAGCGGAACGGAGATTACATTTGCTTAAAAAGGCTGAAAATAGTAGTGCTCTAAATTTGAATTCACGATTTATCCCTGTTGAACTCATCATCTAGTGTAGAAATTGTCCTCTATTTCTACTCTTGATACCACTTTCAAAAGGTTTTTCTAATTGCTTATCTTTCTGAGCAATTTGTAAAACCTTGTTCTTGAAGAAAAAAGAATTCCGCTATCTATTAAATTCTATGTGATTTCTGTTAGGTTAGATGAATATGTGATCAAGAAATTATATAAAAAAAGTCAACACATATGTATTGACTTCATTGGATGTAAAATAATACAATTGTTTATATCTATTTCTGTGCAACAAAAGATTTTGGATCGATTATTGGCAAAATTGCGTTGTGAAGGTAAGTGCCTCTAAATTGAGAAAACATAATACCTCGAGTAGTTGAAAGCGATATTGAATTAATTGAAACCATAAAATCGTTTGGAAAATTTGGTGTATTGCTTTTCATATCCACATATTTCTCATAATCAATAACCTCAAAAATACAACTAGTGGATATATTGCCCAATTTTATTGTTTTCTCTTGGTTGAAGAGATCTAAAGTGATTACAACCATTATTAATTTCAAGTCATTATTTAATCTAATTTCAGACCTGATATCAAAATTAAATGAATTAAGGGTAAGATTATTAGTGGTTGGTTGAACCAAATCAAAACCTAATAGTTCAATCCCTTTTAATGAAAAAGTAATAGAATCTTCTTTCTTAGGTGTAGACATAATTAATTTATATTGAATATTGTTGATTAGTAACTATTTGTGATTTTCCAAGACTGCTTCCTTGAAAGAAGTTGCGATAGTTTTGAGTTGGTTGTTTATCTACTTTCAAAATAACATTGTAAGAAAAAACTCCAATTGTCTTTTCCTTATGGTTTTCTAATGAAATTAAAGTTACACCTAGCACTCTTTCAATATCGAATAAAGTATCTGCGGTAAAATTATGAGTGCCACTAAGCCATTTTGATATTTCAGAAGGAGATTTCCCTAATGCTTCTGCTAAATTTTTGGGCTTCCAACCCTTTGCTTTAATAGCATCGTCAATGCGAGCTGCTAAAAGCATTCTTTTTTCAGTTTTTTCTAATTCTTCAGGGGTAATTTCCTGAAAAAGATCATCAATCAATTGACTTTTATATAATTCTACTTTACTCATAGTTTTCATCGTTAAATTCTAGATCACCTTCAAGGTCTTTGCCACTATTGGTAAACTTTATTTCACCTTCTTTTAAACGTTTTGTTATTAAAACTGATAAGTCTCGTAAAAAATAATTCTCTTCTTTTAGTTTTGGGTCTTGTTGTAGTTCTCTAATACTTTTAGGTTTATAACCTCCTCCTCCTAAAATAACTAGTAAAGTACCATACCTTATACAATACAACCGAAGGTTTTTATCTGGATCATCGTATATGGCACAAACACCATCACTTGGTTTTCCTTCATCTAGTTTAAAAAATTGTTCTCTTGCTCCAGTTTTACTTCCTATTATCTTTAAACGTGAATTGATGTCTTTTAGTTCACTTAAAAATAAACTTTTATTTTCTTCTATGAAAATTTCAAACAAGGTTTTTTTCTCATCAGAATCAAATATAGAATATATAGAGGCACAATCACCGCTTAGATTCTCAATTTTAACAATCTTGTAATTCATTTTATAAAGAAGTTTGCAAATATATGTTTTTAACTTATAAGTTAACTTTTTTTTTAAATATTTTTTGTTTTTTTAACAAAATAAACCAATTACGCTACCCTTTCCTCATACAAATACTTCTGAAACTCAATAAACAACTCTCTTACCTTAGTCAAGTCACCTAACAATGCACCTGCATCTTCAAATGATTGGTATTTGTTGGTGAGTAGGATAGGTAGTTTCTCCTGGTCTAACTCTTCAACACCTGTCTCGATGTATTTGCTTAGGACAAAAGCGATAAATTCTTTTTGTTTGTCGTTGAGTAAGGCAAAAATGGTTGCTTGTGCTGCTGCAACCCTTGCTTCTCGTGTCATGGGTTTGATATCGCTATTGAACACGTATTCGAGCACATCAAACAGTTCGCTTTTTTCAGCATCTATGAGCTGTTGCAAGATGTGTAACTCCTCTTTTCCAAAACCCGCTTCTGATAGTTTATCTAACAAGGTTTTTCTGGTCAAAGGATTGCTCCAGATGATTCGAAGTTCCGCTTCGCTCTTAAAGAAGTCAGGTAGTGTGCCGAATAGATTATGCAAAAATTCCTCTGCCGATATTGGTGTACCATCTGCACTCCAGAATGAGGTAGCGATCATATGCTGAATTTCACGCTCCTTGCCATCTTTCAATTTTACTTTTACCTTTTTATTGCACACACATGGCTTTTGACCACATTTATAGCATGGCTGGGGGTCATCTTTGAGACAAGTACAAGGTGTTTGACCACATTGCAAACAAGGTTTTGGAGGCATCTTTTCACAAATGCAAGGAAGTTGTCCGCACTTTTTGCAAGTTTCTTCCTCCACTGGCTCACCATCCCATTCAGGATCGGCGAAGTGATGGTAGGCATCCACAAAATCGTAAATGGTAAAGAACTCCTTGCCATCGAATAAACGTGTACCTCTTCCAACAATCTGCTTAAACTCTATCATTGAGTTAACAGGACGAAGCAGAACAATGTTTCTAATGTTTCGTGCATCAACGCCAGTTGAGAGTTTTTGAGAGGTGGTTAAGATGGTTGGAATTGTTTTCTCGTTATCCTGAAACTCCCTTAAAAACTGTTCGCCTATCTCTCCATCATTGGCGGTTACACGAACACAATAATTCGGGTCTTTTGATTTCTTGCACTGATTTATCAAATCACGAATAGCTGCAGCATGATCCTGTGTTGCGCAAAAGACAATTGCCTTTTCTTTCTGGTTGGCTTCATCCATGTATATTTGCACACGCTTTGCCTCTCTGGCTTTTATCTCAATGATTCGATTAAAATCGGGCTCTTGGTATAGTTTTCCTTCCTCGATCTCACCTTCGATGATTTGGTCATCGCTGGTGTAGATATAATCATCAAGGGTGGTCTTTATGCGTTTTACCTTGAATGGGGTTAAAAAGCCATCGTTAATGCCCTCCTTGAGGGAGTAGATATATACAGGTTCACCAAAATATCTGTATGTATCAACATTATCCTTTCGCTTTGGCGTTGCAGTTAAACCCAACTGAACGGCAGGGGCAAAATATTCCATAATTCCTCGCCAATTTCCTTCATCATTCGCTCCGCCACGATGACACTCATCGATAATGATAAAATCAAAATAATCTGCTAGGTAATCCCCAAAGTAGGGTGCAGGGTTGCCATCCTTGTCAGTACCACTCATAAAGGTTTGGAAGATAGTGAAGAAGATGCTGCCATTGGTTGGTACTATACCCTTCTTCTTTATCTCATTGGGCTTAATTCTTACTAATGCATCTTCGGGAAATGCTGAGAAAGCGTTGTATGCTTGGTCTGCTAAAATGTTTCTATCGGCTAAAAACAGGATTCGTGGTCTACGGCTACCATCACGCTTTAAGTTCCAACGAGTTTGAAAGAGTTTCCAAGCAATTTGAAAGGCAATAAACGTTTTTCCTGTGCCTGTGGCTAATGTTAATAAGATGCGTTGCTCATTATTGGCAACTGCTTCCAGTGTGTTTTTTACAGCTATCTCCTGATAGTATCTTGTTGTTTTTGTTCCGCCTACATCTTCATAAGGAACGGATGAAAACTTATCTCTCCACTCGTTCTGAATGGCAAAGGTTTTATTCCACAACTCATCGGGGGTAAGATAATTGGCAACCAATCCTTCTGCACCTGTTTTCATGCAGATGCTGTAAATCTCTTTGCCATTGGTGGAGTAGGTTGTTTCAATGCTCAACTTCTCAGCATATTGTTTGGCTTGTGCCACTCCTTCTCCTACTTCCTGTATATCACTTTTAGCTTCAACTATTGCTAATTTGATGCCCTTATATACCAGAACATAATCAGCAGTGAGTTTTTTTGCTCTAACACCACCTGTTTGTATTCTACCAGCAGTGATGTTATACTCACGAAGTATTTTAGAGCCTTCAACTACTCCCCAACCACAAGCCTTAAGCTTGGGGTCAATAAGTTCTGCTCTGGTTTCGGCTTCGTTCATTTACGTTGATTATTTCGTATCTATTTTTTGTTTTGCAAATTCAATGCTTTGCTAAACTAACAATTTGTCTCGACAGTGTAGAGACAATTTCGAATAATTGGATTTCAATCAAATAACCATCAAATAAAAAAATGCTAATTATCAATCGGTTATACGTTGAATTGGATTTTTAGTCCAATAGCCATCAAATAAGATTTTAAGCCCTAAACGATAAGTAACTTGCATACTTTCTAAATTTACTTTTTGGGTCATCTTTCTTTTATTCTCTTATCTGCTTGATTGGTCAAATAGTACTTGCCTGTTTTTGAAGCCCCTTTAAATTCTATAAAGTTTATTTCTCTTAGTACTTGTAGATACCTTTTTACTGTAGCATTAGATTTTCCTGTGGAATCCATAATATCCTTTATAGATGCACCTTCATTTAGTTTTAAAATTACTTTTACAGCATCAATTAGAGCATCATTTACAGCATCACTTACAGCATCAATAAGACCCTTTTTTACAGCATCATTTACAGCATCATTTACAGCATCATTTACAGCATCATTTACAGCATCATTAGTTTTTGCAGTAACAGTAACATTAGGAAATACCACGGTAGTATAACCAGCATTACTATTCCATTTAGGCTTTGCATAGCCTTTACTTAGACAATCTTCAATCATTAGGACAGTTCCTCTTCCTATCTTTTCAATCATTTGTCGTAAGAAACAAATATGTGCAATGTCGGGATTTCGTGGAACAGATAAATGACTTTTGGCTAAGTCATTAGGTGAGTACCCTCCAAATAATGACCCGGAATTTATTATCTCTAGATGTGTTGGATAAAAAGCAATATGTACTGTTCCTGAGACACTGGAGAAATCCCGGTGGATTAATGCATTCATCAAACCTTCTCTCAAAGCAAGTTTTGGATAAGTTACATCTTCACGCAACCATTTTTTATTTGAAAATTTGCTTTGGGTGGCAATATTCACTTCAAAAAATTGTAATATTTCTTCTATATTCCTAAAAAGATTCCCCTCAAATACTTTATCGTAGGTGTAACTGTCAGAGGTTTTTCCTTCTTTAAAAACGGTTAACCGTATACGGCATTGAGGAAGATAACGAGCAGGTTCTTTGGCAAACAAAACCACAGCTGCATTGGTTAAATGCCCATCTCTGTAAAGACTGAAATAGGTTAAGAATTCCTCAATTTCTTTTTCGGAGAAAAGTTTTCCCCTGTCGTATTGAATAAGGTCTTGTATAGTTTTACGGATCTCTAACTCATCCAAATCTTCAATTTCAACACCTAAGGCAGGTTGACGCTCCCAGTGTAATTCTGTTTTTTGCCTTTCAGTGATTAAACTTGATATCTCCGATGTAGTTGCCTTTACTGTGCGGATTCCTCGTCTAAAAAATATCTCTCCATTGAAGATGTATGGGGGCTTGGAGCCATTCCACACCTTTGCTAATAGTATTTCTTTTACCCCAATTTTTTCAATAGAAATCGTAATAGGTGCTTCAGGAATAATAGCATTAAATAAATATTGATTCAACTCCGACTCGTATTTTTCGGCATTGTCAATTCCAATAATTTTTCCATCATCATGTACGCCAATTAATACTGTACCACCCTCTGCATTGAGGAATGCACATAGCGTTTTAGCAATTTCTTCCTTACGAACAACCTCCTTAAATTCAAGCTGTCCGCTTTCGCCCTGTTTTATCAGGTCTTTTATAAGTTGTTCGTTTTTCATTGTTGTCCTGCTTTTAATCTTTTTAGTTCATCCAAATCGGCTTTTAAACGATTAATATCTTCAAATTCAGTTTTAATGAACTTCATTTCATCCCCATCAAAATGACCAAATTCATGTGCCCACCTTCGTTGTTCCATTGGTTTAGCGTCCTGAATTGCTTCGTTATACATATCAATAATTCGGGCATCTTCAAACACAGGAGTTTTTTTGAAATTAAAATTCAGATTCTTTACACGATTTTTAAAGTCAGTGTACATATATTGGGCTAACAATTCTCTTGCATATCTTACTGAAAAATGGCTCAAATATCCACGTGGTTTGTCTAGTTCTACAGCTCTTGTAAATTCCTGATGTGTGATGCCTGAACCATATCGGGGCAATATTAATCCCAAAAAAAAATCACATTCGTTAACTGCTCGTAAACACGCTTCGGCATTGGAAACCCCAGGTGCAACATAAATGGTTCCGATATAACTGTTCAGCACTTTGTATTCGTATTGAGCCGACTTATAGCTCTCAATGGTAGCACAAAGCACTCTTATGTCTTTCTCGAAACCATAAACAGTGGATGAAACCATTATTTTTATTACCTCTCTAGCCATTTATAATTCTCCATTAAACGCCTTTTGCAGTAAAGATTCCTTCAACTCTTCCAAATTTAAAAGTTTTTGCTGATAAATGGCTTCTAATCTTTTTGTTTCGACTGAAAGTTCTTTTAGTTTCTTAATGATATTTTTTTGTTCAGTTATCATTGGAAAAGCAAATTCAAAATTCAAAACCTCATTCATATTTGCTCTTGGCATTCTGGCTCCTGTCCATGTAGCATCTATTTTCTTTACTGTTGATCCTGCAATGAGCCAATAGAAAAGAAACTCTCTTGTGATATCTTTATTGACTTTGATTGGGAATATTTCAGTTGAACAATGCCCTTCAAAGCTTGGTAGTAATACTTTATTTAAATATGGTCGCAATCTTCCATAGAGAACGTGCTGATCATTAAAGTGGAATGTCGAGCTTTTTACTTCTTGAGGTTCTATAATTCCAATAAATCTCCCTGTATTTGATTCAATATTTTCTAATCCAACGTAAGGCAATCCCTTGTGAGTATCTTGCTTTTTATCATATTCACAAATATTTCCCAACTTCTTAGCTTCCCATCCTTTCCCTTTTTTCTCAAACACTCCCTGCAAATAGTTTTCAAAAAGTTCTTTAGCGTTTTTAAGGTTTTGTTCAGCATTGGCTTTTGCTTTGGCAATGGCGGCAAAGGATTCGTCTAAAATTGAGACAATGTGTTGTTGTTCAGGGAGTGGCATCCATAAAAAAGGTTCATTTTTATAATCTTTGAAATAGATGTGTGGTATCGCTGCGCCTGCAACGTATTTTTTGAAATCAATTGAAATCAGCGAGTAGTATAAATAATCCAAATCTATATTATCCTTTGGAAGAATATATTGAAGAGTACCAATCACTGAAGTGTAAGGGCTCATCTTTGTGACTCTGCCCACTCCAGAACCATCTTTAACAATAGAGAGATAAGGCTTTTCTTGATGATAAAAACTTGCATTTTTAATCAAACCACTTGCTCCAAATATGGGATAATCCCCAACTTCATTTTCTAATTGATTTTGCGAAACATTAGAAGATGCTCTATCGCAAACATCGCCTAAAGTTTTAAGTTCCCAACCCTGTTTCATAGCAGTTTCAAAATTGAGTTCAAAATTTGTTCACTTTCTTTATCTAGGGCTTTCATTTCCTCTAAAATAGCTTGAGGTTGGCGAAGAACTGCTTCTTCCTTTTTGTTGGGGTTTTTTGCGCCTAAGTCAAAAGTGGTTTGGTCAATGTCTTTTATATCTACTGCCCAAGAATTTTCGCTATTTTCAAAGGTCTTTTGCAATTCAACAAACTCCGCTAAATCGTTTTCGTTTAGCGGGTTGGTTTTGCCTAAGTTTCTTTCTAAGTTTAGCTGGTAATACCACACTTTGCGAGTTGGTGCACCCTTTTCAAAGAATAGCACAACTGTTTTTACACCTGCACCAGTAAAAGTACCTCCTGGTAAATCAAGTACGGTATGCAAATTGCACCCTTCGAGTAGTAACTTACGCAAGCTAACAGAGGCGTTGTCGGTATTGCTCAAAAAGGTGTTTTTAATTACCACACCACCTCTGCCACCTGCTTTAAGAATTTTAATAAAATGCTGTAGGAATAGAAATGCTGTTTCGCCTGTCTTTATAGGAAAGTTTTGTTGTACTTCGGCACGCTCTTTACCACCAAATGGAGGGTTAGCAAGTACAATATCGTAGCGGTCTTTTTCTTGTATATCGGCAAGATTTTCGGCAAGGGTATTGGTATGTACAATATTGGGTGCTTCCACACCATGCAATATCATATTCATTGTACCAATAATATAGGCTAATGATTTTTTTTCTTTACCGTAAAAGGTCTTTTTTTGTAGGGTTTCAATATCCTTTGAGGTGAGATTCTCGGATTTACCCTTGCTGTGTAGCAGGTATTCAAACGCTTCGCAAAGGAAGCCAGCACTACCAACTGCACCATCGTAAATCTTATCGCCAATCTTTGGGGCAACCACCTTTACAATGGTTTTAATCAGAGGGCGTGGAGTATAATACTCACCACCATTACGCCCTGCATTGCCCATGTTCTGTATCTTGGACTCATACAAATGGCTCATCTCATGCTTTTCCGAGTGGGTTCGGAATCGCAACTCATCAATGCGGTTAATAACCTCACGCAGGTTATATCCGCTTTGTATCTTGTTTTTAAGCTCGCTGAAAATCTCACCAATCTTGTACTCGATGTTATCGGGGCTTAAAGCATCAGTCTTAAATTTTTTGAGGTAGGGAACGAGCTTGTGGTCAACAAAATCTTTGAGGTCATCACCAGTTAATGCTTTATGATGGTCGAGTTTGCCATCTCCATTTTTCGGCATCGCCCAAACGCTCCACTGGTATTCGGGGGCAATGATTGCATTATAAGTCTTACCCGAAAGTTCGGCTGCGGTTTTCTTATCCTTCTCTAAATCGTCCAGATACTTTAAGAATAGCACCCATGAGGTTTGCTCCACATAGTCCAATTCACTACTGCAACCAGCATCCTTATGGAGTATATCGTCAATGTTTTTGAAAGTTTGTTCGAACATTTAGTAATAACGTTAAGGTTCAATAAATGAACCTTAAAAGTAGTAAAATAGTGTAATATCTTAGTTGGATGGGTTTGTTTAAAAATAAATGACCGTTTTTGTCGCAGATATTATTCTTCCTCATCTAATAATTCATAATCTTCTAATTCTTTGTATATACTTGATAATTCAGAATTTAATTGAGAAATATATTCTATACTAATGTGATAATATAAATCCTCAATTGAATCTTCAAGTTCAAAGTTGAACTCACCTTTTTTTAATTCTAGCAGAAGTTGATTGAATACATTTTTAACTTCGTTAGGTTTGTCCTCAGTCAGAACTATTTCAAGATTTTTCTCCACTAAATTTAGAGATAGAACTGTTTTATCATCAGTTCTTAGAATAATTGCTTTAAGTGTTTCCATATATTTTACCTCTTTCTCCGAAGGCTTCTTTTCCGCCTTCTAATGTTTTCATGCTAATTTCCTTCCAATCTAAATCCGATTTTGAACCATTTATACAAACCAAATTATTCGTAAAAGGATTTCCTATATAAGTATAATATCCATTTATATCATGTTCTCTATAAATTGAATTATAGGGTAAGGTTCTAACTGCTATGTTTGCATCATGGGTTGCTATTATAATTTTCCGACCACTTTGAGCCCTTTCCTTAAGCATAGGTACTATTACATCACTTATATAATCATTTCCCAAACTTTTTTCAGGTTCATCTATTATGTAGATCTCTTTGTCCTCTAATAGTTCATTATGCAAAAGAACCATTGAAGATTCACCACTTGAAGGAGTATAAAAATTATCATTTATTGTAAAATGCCTATTGAAAAGAAGTAGGTCGCTTAGATTGTTAATAGTATCAGAACCTTCGAGAAATTTAAGTTCTGTTATTTTTTCGAATAAGGAATTGGAGTAAAGGTGTTTTGAAATTAATTCTAGTTTAGCCGCTACATGTTTTTGCGGATTTTTAGTGACCTTTTTTACAGGCGTAAAACTACTATCAATAAAAGTTCCATTTTGTATCATTAGGTTAGTTCTGCAATAAAGTTTTCCTTTTTCGCCTAAATCTCCAACATATTCAACTTGAGGTTCAATAGTTTTTGAGATGTTAAGTAATATTTTATTTAAATCCTTTTCTATTTTAATTCTCTTGCTTGCATATAGTTTTTCATCATATTTATTAATTAGGTTTTTCTCCTGCATGTTTTTTTGGCAAGCAATTTGTATAATTCAAAACGGTTAAGTCAAATGCATTTTTTTTATTTGCTTAGCATGCAAACATTTGATTGAATTGTCATTACATTTTCAATACCTTATATATTTATGTAACATGAACTTTTAAGTTTTATTAATGTTTTATTGTCAATATGAACTTTTTAACGCTTCAGCACATTTTTGGTTTATTTTGTCAATATTTTTAATAATAAATAGCCTTTTGAAACAAAAAGCAATAATTTTACTCCTAACTAATTGGCAGTTAAATTATTTTACCCAATAAACACTAACTAAAACAATGAAAATGAAAACAAAAAATCTACTAATGTTACTTGCTATTGCAGGTATGATGGTTTTTGCATCATGTAAAAAAGATTCTGGAACTCCTGATCCGCTTACTAAGGAACAAGCAACTGCTGCACTTACAAAAGTAAGTGGTAGTTTTTCTACTGATATGACCGCATTTGAAACAGATCCAGCGGTGCTAGCAGCCAATGCTGTTGGTAACCTTTCACTTCCAGCTGGTTTTGATTCTCCTTTTGGATCTGGTCCAATGAAATCCAGAATGACTAAAGAAAATTTCCAACAGAGTATTTCAAAATTCAGTAAACCTTCATCTACTCTCCGTGGAGGTGGTTTTGATAGCTGGAATTTTCCATTTGCAGATTATGTTGGAACTTGGTCAACTACAGGCGGATGGCATAATGTACCTTCAACACCAACAGATCAAGTTGTTATTTTTTTCTCTTATAATGAAGGCACCGATAATGGTAAGCTAACCTACTTTGATTACGTTGAAAAAACTGTTTCGGTTTTTGGCCAAAGCCAAACCTATATGAGCCAACTTAAAGCTAAAATTGAAATCGATGGTGTAATTAAATCAACCTGGACATATACCTCAAGTATATCAGGTAATTTAACCTCGGTAAATGCAAGTATGACATTGGCTCAAACAATGGGTTCATATTCACAAACGCTTATGCTTTCATCCGGCACATCTTCAAACCTAATCTCAGGGACAATGACCTTTGCAATGGCTGGGGAGTTAACGAAAGACGGAAGCATACTACACTCAGTTTCATTTAATGTTGTTATGAATGAATCCGAAACAAGTAGTACGATTGCTATTGATGCAAAATATAGGTTTAGAGATATCGTTATTAAATGGGATATTAATATTATTCAAGGCGTAACTGTTTTGAATGGTAGCCCTGCCGAATATATGACTGTTTCTGTTTGGACTGCTGATGGAGCCAAAGTTGCTGATGTAGTATTCGTACAAGACGGTGATAATTGGGTTCCATACTTTAAATACGCTGATGGAACACAAGAAATGGTATCGGCCAAAATTGGTGCTGACAATACAGAAGGTACTTTAGGTTATGAGTTAGGTCTATTCATGAATTCATTTATGAATTATTTAGGCAAGTAATTTATTACAAATATCAATTTTAAAAGCGTGGATTACTCCACGCTTTTTTTATTCAATAAAATTTGTAGAACAATAGTAATCATTTGACTTTCCCTTGTAATATCCGTAACTTTCATTGGATAAATACTAACTACGATGGAAGAGAAACTAGTAATAATCGCCACGGAGAACTATGCCAGCGCTCAAATACTCCAAACCTATTTAGAATCGAATGGTATTGAGGCATATCTGCACAACGAGAACCTTATCCAACCAATGGTTTCGGAGGGTGTCCATGTTCAAATTAAGGATTCGGATGTGGAAAAAGCGGTTAAACTATTAACAGAGAAGCATCCAAAAGAGCATCCTGCAAAACAGCATAATCCTCGAAAAATTCTTGTACCTATCGATTTTTCAACCCCATCGCAGAATGCTGCAAGGTTTGCTTTGCACTTAGCTTCAAAATATGGCTCAGAGATTAAGCTGCTTCATGTATTCAACTCACCCATGGTTGATATGATTCCTTTCACCGATGCGGCAAGCATTCAGATTGATATTGATATTAGCTACAATGTACTTCGGAAAAAGGCCAAGGAGAAACTCCTTAAGTTTTATAATGACCTTAAAACTTTTGCTAGAGAGTTAGAATACGATAAAATTAAAATTGGCTATTCTCTAGTTGAGGGTTATGCTGCTTATGGAATAACTGAAATGAGCCGAAGGTATAAACCGAGTATCATCATCATGGGAACCAAGGGCGATGGTTACAGAAGCACCGAACTTGTTGGCAGTGTGGCCTCCGAAGTTTCGGACGAAACGCATATCCCGCTACTTATAATCCCAGAAGCAGCTGTAATGAAAGGAGTTGACGAGGTCAAAAATATACTTTATACTACCAATTTCGATGCATGCGATTTTCAAGCAATACGAAAACTGATTAATATTACCTCACCATTTAGGGTAAATATATTCTGTCTTCATGTTTCGGATGAACCTGATTTAGCCATGCAACAAGCAAAATTGAATAGTCTAAAAACATATTTTAAGGAAATAAGCCCTAAGAGCAAGGTTGAATGTACACTGGTTCAAGGCAAAGATATAGTTAAATAATTTAAAAACTATATTACAAAAAACAGTATCAATTTAGTTGCGTTAACGGTACTCAAGCGTAACCTGATTTACAAAATCCTAAACCCATCCATCACCAAGAGAATGCTGTACGAATCGGATGTGCCGGTATTGCTGTTCCATGCTTAATAAAAAGTTAGAGAAGTCAAAGAATAACGAATAATAAAATCTTTCTAGTCGTTAATTTTTCGGCTTTAATTCAATATTTTATTTCCTGATATTTTCTATTCAAAAACATCTCGATTAATTACAATAAATTATAGTTATCTAATTCATCAATGAGAAACGAAATCCTCTAATTTTCAAATTTTCTATTCCTTTCATGTAGTCATCTAGTCGTTTTTTTTAACTTTGGAAAAGTCGTTACCATTTTAATATATTCTTAATGGAAAAAACACAATCTACAGGATGGAGGAAACTAGTTGCTAGCTTCCCATGGTTTACTGGTGAGGGTAATTTCTCGCTTCCAGCATATTCAGAGTTTATGCCACCTCCAAGGGTAGGTTTTAGCCCTTATGGTGAAATTGATTCATCCGTATTTAAAGAGAATGATGAGTTTGGTTGGTATATCTCCGAACTGGAGGAAGAATTAGAGTTAAAACCGGGGTTAGAGCACATCTCAAAACAAATAATGCATTACATCGAAAAGTTGGGTAAAGGTTTAACAGAATACCATATTTCAGGCCATAACAGTCATAACCTTGTCGACAACCCTTATTGGCCAACCGAATTAGCGGAGCATGCTGGTAAACTTGATCATGAACGCTATGTTGCATTCCTCTCGCTTGCTCTTTCTCGAACACAGGACGACAAAGGTCGAGTTCGCTGGACTTTGTTTGGAAGTAGCGAGCAAGGACCAGAAAAAACATTCTGGAAAAGTTTCTTTACATCACCTGGTAATGAAATAGCTGAAAAGGACTCATTCTCATTTATTGCTAGCATTCTAAATAATGCTTATGATGAAAAAATTAGCGAACGGTCGTCGTTGAAAGATTTAGGATTTAGAATTCTTCCAAGTAATTCAGCAATTGTATTACCAAAATGGACCGAGAATTTTATTGTTAACGATCAATCAATATTTAATGAAGTTCGGTACCTCCTAACTTTCCGACCATTCTCTGAATTACCAAATACGGTTAAACAACTTTATTTCTCTGGGAAATTGGCCCTTTTACCATTCCCTGGCAGTCTTGTTTTTTGGGGTATGCCTACATATCGACAATTACAAAAGGAACTCCCAATGGCAATGCAGATACCTTTGCTAAAATTAGTATCGAGACATAGTGGGAATGGAGGGCTTCGTGTTCCACAATCAGGTTGGCTGCATGAGCCTCGACTAGGAAATGGTAACGATTTTCACCACGATTTGGTGAAAAACACCTACCATCGAACGCATCGCTGGCAGCGGGTCCATGTTCATGAGGATGAACTGTTATCGAATCCTAGGGTTGCAAGTCTCATCAAAGTACTTTTCAGTACAGAGCTCGACTCAATGGGATTATACGATAAGCCCATGGTCAAAAACTGTCAGCTCTGGACCCGAGATTATAACCTAATAATTGATGGGCCAAAAGCAAATCCCCATAAAATAGTTAAAGCAGAAACCACTATTGGGCAGGGCGGTTTGTTCGGTTATAGATTCCTTTTCCCAGCTATGCGAGTTGGAAAACATGAGGTTTACTGGCATCGTCCCGTTGTTGCTTATATATCATCAAAAACTGAAGAGACAGAGATATTATCTGAATCACTCTTAGGTTACATGACTGCTTACAACTATGAATCGCCAGAATTAGAGAATCCAATTGAGCTATGGCCAAGGTTACATAGGCGGAAAACGCATTTAATGGCAATCCATGATATCGACTGCAAGCACGATCATTATAAACACCAAACGGCTTTCAACATCATCAATCTGCTCGATCATAGCGATAAGTTGGGATTCATTCGTCTCCCCTACGATTTTGCAAGACATCTCATTCGATTCGGCAAACACGCATCGCTTGAGCACTGGATAAATGATCTACCCAATCATGCCAAAAATCCAGAAGTTGGTCAATTACTAAAAGATGCCGTAACAAAGGTTCTTGAAACTGTTGATCAGGGAAAAGCTCTACCCGCTGCGTTAACCTATGATTACACAGCCATGCGCAACTTCGAAGAGACTTGGTGGAACGATATATTCTATCTCGCTCATGGGCGGTTCATTAATAAGGACAACGCCGATTGCGTACTTGATGAGATTACCAAAAAGCAAACATCACACCATCACCGCGATTTGGAGCAGCTAGGCGATTACCTAATAATTCGACATCGCGAAGCGATAAGCAAGGCAGGTATGAATGGCAACGCTTTCTGCGGTGAACTTCCCTTTGAATGGAATACCGATTTTGCATTTGATGTATTTGGTGGTTGGAAACGTAATCACGAAGGGCATACCTATGAACGGAATATTCTTGTAGTAATTCCTGGGAAAAATAGGAAAGAAGTTGTTGTAATGGGCGATCATTACGATACCGCCTACATGGAGGATGTATATGATACCGATAGAGGTGGTTCAGGAGCACGAATTTCAGCTAATGGTGCTGATGATAACTACTCAGCAACCTCTACCCTACTTCAGGCAGCATCAATATTTCTTAAGATGTCGAAGGAAAACAAGCTCGAAAGGGATATATGGTTGATTCACCTCACTGGTGAGGAGTTCCCATCCGATTGTTTGGGTGCACGCAACTTCTGCAAAACAATTATTGAGAAAACCACTAAACTTCGAATAGATACCGACAACATAATCGACCTATCTGAAACTAAGATTGTTGGCACCTTCGTAATGGATATGATTGGTCATAATCGCGATAACTCCCGCGATATCTTCCAAATATCCCCTGGCAAAAGCCTACAATCGCTTAAGATTGCCCAGCAAGCGCACATTGCCAATATGATTTGGAATATTAGTACCCACGAGTGGAACAGAACCCCCGAAAGGATTAACCGCTCAAAAGGAAAACGCTCCACCGATGACAAAACAATACCCGATGTGGCAAAACACCTGCCGCTAACCGGCGAAGTACGAACTAAGTATGATCCATTCAGCTCCATTTACAATACCGATGGACAGATATTTTCGGATATTGGAGCACCTGTGGTACTTTTTATGGAGAACTACGATCTGCACCGCAGCGGTTACCATGACATGAAAGATACTATGGATAATATTGATTTGGATTATGGTGCGGCACTTGCTGCAATTTGTATAGAAACTGTTGCAAGGGTGGCTACTTTGGAGTGAGTATTTACAACTCTTCTAAAACAAAAAACAGGCCGTATGCTTGTTTTTTGTTTTAGAAGGGCTAATGACTTATTTAATTGCAATACAAATAATTGACTTTGAACTTAAACCGCTTTAAATTTGACAATGATATTATTAATTCAAAAATATTTTTATTGGCTGTGAATTACTAAAATTGATTTTGCATTTTAAATGCTTTACGAACAAAAGCGTAAATGGTAAAACTCAAACTCCTAATAAAATGAAAACATCTGTAAAAGTACTTCATTGGATCCCAAGGATCCTTTGTATTCTGGCAATACTATTTATTAGTATGTTCGCATTGGATGCCTTTGATCCAAAGTTAACCATTTGGCAACAGATCGGTGGATTCTTAATTCATTTAATCCCTTCGTATATATTAATAGCCCTACTTATTATTGCTTGGAAATGGGAACTTATTGGAGGTTTAATCTTCCTATTAATTGGACTTGGATTTAGCCCATTTATATTTATCCGTAATTATCATATGAATCATTCAATTTGGATGAGCCTATTCATTATACTTATGATTAATATTCCATTCGCTATTGTTGGGATACTTTTTATTTTAAGTTATTACAAGAAGAAAAAAGAGTCTGCAATAGCATGAATAAAGGAGTTACTATCATTTCAACCTTAGCAAAGTGGGCTTTTCAACGGCAATAACAATAGCCATAAAAACAAACAAAATAATCGAGTGGAAAAGGAATTGTAGGATTCTCCAATCAAATACAACTATAGTGCTCACAAAGTAGAGTAAAATTGAGAGTCCAAAATATCCAAAGAATTTTTTCAGATTATACTGAATTGGGAAGAATCGTTGACCGATGAGATATGAAATTATCATCATTGCGCCATAACAAATAAAGGTTGCCCATGCAGAACCATAGTATCCGTAAATTAGATGATCGGGTGAAAGCGGAATCCACCATAGATTCAAAACAAGCGTAATTACTGCACCGATAATCGAAATCCAAGCACCCCAAATGGTTTTACCCACTAATTTATACCAAATCGAAAGATTATAGTAAACGCCCAAAAAGAGATTTGCGAGCATTAATACAGGTATCACACTCCTACCCTCACGATAATTCGTTCCAATAAATTTCAAAATAAAATCATCTAAATACACCATTGTTGTTAAGAATATCAGCGAAACAATGATGATAAAATAGTCCATAATACGTGCATACACCAGCTTGGCATCCTTCTCCTTTGCCTGAGCAAAAAAGAATGGTTCCGCCGCATATTTGTATGCTTGAATGAATATGGTCATCAGTATCGAAATCTTATAACACGCCGAGTATATTCCAACCTGTGATGCTGCGATATCAGCAGGTAATAAGTATCGAAGTAATAGTCTATCAAACGTTTCGTTGACAATACCTGCCATTCCTGCAAATAAAAGAGGGAAGGCATAAAAAAGCATCTTCTTCCATATATCAGGATGAATCCTCCATTTTGTTGATGCAATTTCGGGAAATAGCAAGAGCAAAGTAATTCCGCTTGCAACAAGATTTGATATAAAGATGTACTCAATACCCCAATCGGAACGATAAAAAAGTTTAATGATACTCGCTAAAAATCCATCGCCAAAATGATTACCGATATAAGGACAGAACAGGATTAAGAAAAAGTTCAAAGCAATATTAATGGCGATATTAACCATTTTAATAGTTGCAAACCGCATGGGTTTATTCTGTGCACGTATTCGTGCAAAAGGGATTGATGAGATAGCATCGAGGGCTAAAATCCACCCGAACCAAATGATATATATCTTAAATTTCTCGTAATCAATAAATTTAGCAATCGGTTGAGCAAACCACGAAACTGCAATTAGAAAAAGAATAGATGTAAAAAGCAGAGAGATCATCCCTGTACTATAAACCTTCTCCTTCTCTACCTCGTTATCTTTTTCGTAAAACCGAAAGAACGCTGTCTCCATTCCATAGGTTAAAATAACCATAAGCAATGCTGCATAGGAGAAGAAAACGCTTACTGTTCCATACGCTTCGGGAAGAAAAACACGGGTGTAGAAAGGGACAAGAAGGTAATTAAGAATTCTTCCAAGGATACTTGGAATACCGTATATGGCGGTTTGTCCGGCTAGTTTTTTAATTGGATTCACGTAAGCAAAGATAATTATAAAAAGTTAAGAGTTAAAGATTGGAAGTTTAGAGTTTAGAGTTTAGAGTTTAGAGTTAAATATTTATCTTAAATTAATTAGTTAATAAATTAACTAGCCGTTGAAATTCCGAATATTTGATTTAGATAAAGGTCTTTAATTCGCTTTTTTTTACTAATTATGCATGTAAAAAGGCTAGTAATGAGTTTTAAGCAAAAGATTTTTTACAATTTATCAATCTCAAGGCGATAAATGCATGTCCAAAAATATTGATTGAAATGGAAATCTTGTAATCACAAAAGTTAACAACTCAAATTTATGAAAACATGCAGTAACTGTGGAAAAAGTGTACCGTTTGCATCCTCTGTAGGTAATAAGTGCCCGTATTGTGGGTTAACTTGGAGTTTTGAACGAAACGCACAATCCAATTACTCAAAATCTAGAGGCATAAAAAATGTGGGCTTCCTGATAATCATAATATGTATAGCAACAGCAATGGTTTTACCATTAGTTCTTCGTAGTAAATTTCCCAAAAATGAGATTGCTAGAGATCAAATTATTGCTCAAATGACAAAACATTGGGAATTGTGTATAAATGATTCATTGAAACCTTCAATGGATAATTGGTTTAGTCAAAAGGGAGAAGATAGAGATTTTATCCTCGATAAGGTTCAAGAGAATTATTGCAAATCAATAGAACTATCAAAGGGAGAAGAAAAAATCAAACTGATTAAACAACTTACATCGATCGATGAAGTTTTTCGCTCAATATATCCACCGTTCAAGTTCAATGGGTTACTATGTAATAAATTGAAAGAAATCGAATCAAATACAGATATTATTCCAGCAATTCGCGAAGCAGCGAGAGAAACGCTTCAGAAGATTGAATAAACAGTTATTCTCGATTTAGGAGTAATGGACATTTATGGTGTTTTTTTTGAGACGTTTTATTCAAGTGGACATTTGTGGTGTTGTTTATTTTTAGGTTAGCTGCTCAATTAGGTAAAAGTGTTCTATTTTTGTTGCATCAAATGAAACGGAAATGG
>JANYLA010000154.1 GCA_025361485.1 Bacteroidales bacterium | reverse complement strand
TGTATTTTAGTTAAACGAGATTTTCCCGAAACCAAGGTTATTATAATCTCCTCGTTTTCGGATGTTTCACTAATCAAAAAATTCATTGAGGTGGGTGCGTCGGGGTATTTGCTTAAAACGGCTGGAAAGAATGAGTTTATTGATGCAATCCAAAACGTATACATCGGTGTAGAATCATTTGGTAAAGATGTTCGAGAGTTGTTACTTAAGGAGAAATTGCAAAGTCATTCATCTCCAACTATTCGGTTCACCAAAACGGAGAAGGAGATACTCAAACTGATAATCGAAGGCTGTTCAACAGACGAAATTTCGAAACGGATTTTTCGCGAAAAATCTACCATTGACTCGCATCGTAAGAGCATATTGTCAAAGCTTCAGCAGATGGATAATGATAGCGGAAACACTTCAAAGAACATCTCGCATTACATCGCAAAACTTAATTTAGCGAGTAGGATTGATTTTCTGTAGAATTATTCGTAGCCCTAAATCAGTATTAAACTCCCTATAGGTAGGGAGTTTTTTTATTTAATTATCACTACAAATGCTGTTTCCTTTGCTGTAGCGGTGAGGTAAATTTGATGTTAAGATAAAACCTATTTGCTATGAAAACAAAAACCCAAAACAGCGGGGTCTTTCGCTGCTAAAACCCATATCTATTCTTCTATATTACTCCGACAGAATAAGAAGTTTAGAGTTTACAAGATTTAGGTTTAACATGCAAAAATATTGGCAAATAGGTTAGCGTGTATACAAGCAGGGCTAACAATTGGGTTACCCTGCTTGTTTAAAAAGAATAATTACTTGATGTACTCATAATTCAAGTGCCTTATTGAAATTAACAAATTTTTGTAACAACCAAATTGAGAACGCCATGGTAACAATATCAGGAGGAATCATTTCTAAGCAGAGTGGTTCTTCAATTACTTACAAACCAAAATGTGATAAATGCAATGAAGTAGAATTCGATGAAACCACTGTTACAATTACAAGAGGAGTTACAGAGGTTTCTACAAAAAAGTGCTCTAGTTGCGGTAATGTCCAAATTACTAAAATAAAAGATGTTGTTGAAAAGCAGAAAAATAGTACTGACACAACAGTCCTCATTGAAATGGACAATAAATAAAAGATAGAGTATAAATAGAATAATCACGAACATATAATTCAGTCGGTTGACTAATCAACTTTTTAAGTTGATTAGTCACATTATTATTAACGTACTTGAAAAATTAGAACATGGGTATTAAGTAAATATTTATATTTATTTACCCTAAAACAAATAATATGAAAAAAACTCTTTTTTTCCTTATAATCTGTTCGGCTTTTACCTTTAATGGAATTGCCCAAACAAAAGAAGTCTTTGATGTCAATTCTTGTGCCTATTCTCCCGATGGTGAAATAATGGTTCTTGGATGCGAAAAGGGAATGGTGCAAATTAGGGATGATGCAGGTAAACTTTTACAGATTATCGAAATTAGCAATAAGAATAATGAAACTGGTTATTGGGAAAATGAAGTGGGAGCAGTAGCTATCTCAAGCGATAAAAAATCAATTGCTGCATTGGCCTTTAAAAGCATTCATATTTATAAATCTGACGGAACATTTGTTGCAAGTTTTCCAGTATCAACCGAAATCCGCGGTGATTTAGCTTTTGTTAAGCAGGATAGCAGCATTATGTTTTTCGGTGAGCATACAACTCGATACCTATTTGATATCAGTAACAATAAACTAAACACATTTGATTTTGATCCTGATTTAAGCCTTCCTGAATATAAAAGATATGGTTGCAATGTTGATGGTGTATCATATACTAAGAGTGGGAACTTTCTAATTTTCTACAATCTTAAAATGAAGAGGAAGTACATTTATGAACATTACATAGTAGAGTATAATTCAGAAAATAAACTGGTTCGAAAAACAAAGATAGAATTTCATCCTGAAATGTATAGTGGTATCTATTTTGAATATAATAGAGAAAAGGATATTGTACTTCTATTTCACGCATTTACTAGTAATAAACATGAATGGGTAGTTCAGGGATTTAGCTACGATGTGCCTACAGGACAGGTTAAAACGCTTTTTGGTCTTGATTCTTACAATTTAGTAAGATTTCTTCCTAGTGGAGATTCTTTAGTTTGTATAGGCGGTATGTATACAAAATCAATGCGTAGGATGAGCTTAAATAGTGGGCAATTTTCATCCTTTGACATAAACTTCGATTTGTATAATGCTTTTTACTCTCCTGATTTTAAAAAAGCAATCATTAGAAAAAACGAACTTGTTGAGTATTACACTCTAAAATCATCAGAAAAACTATGTGAGTTTAATAATCCTCAAGTTGTAAAACCCAATGATGATAGTAATAATCAAGGTCAACAATCTTTAGCACAGATGTTTTCAATTGCACTTATCGATACAAGACCAAAAATTGATGCAAGTGCAATTGCCGGGCTTAGCAAATATACTTACCCCAAAACTCTTGAAACTACCATTACTGGTTGTGTAGCTGGGGACTGCTTCGATGGGTTTGGGTACTATATACAAAACGAAACCGAAGAGTTTTGTGGTTATTTTGTAAATGGAGTTAAGGAAAGCATTGGGCAATTGCATCGTCCAAATGAGTCTTTAATTTACAATGGATTTTTCGAAGCCGAGAAACCCAACGGCTATGGAAGTATAAAATACTATGAAAAAAGTTTGACTCAGTTATGTATATTCAAAAATCTTATGCCTGATGGCGAAATGACCATTTATCAGTACGGAAATATGAAAACTGGAATTTATAAAGGGGATCAAATAGTCGATATTAAACTTAAGACTGGATGCTTATCGGGTGACTGTAAATCTGGAAATGGGATTTATCAACTGGAGGATGGAACAAAGTTCATAGGTGATTTCAATGCAAACGGAATGATTAAAGGGGTTTGGTTCGAGAATAAGGCGAGGATTGTAAAGTTCGAATCAGTAAATGCAAATAATCAATTCAGTGGGATTACCGATATTTTCAGGCCTAATGGCGAGGTGATTCACGGTAATTTTTTAGATGGTAAATTGAATGGATCAGGTATAATAAAGACTCGACTTGAATCAAAGACACTTTGTGTTGAGGGTACATTCGAGAATGGACTTGCAACAAAAATAAAGGTTTTGTTTCGCGATGGTCGTAAATGGGAGGGCAAACAGGACTCCGAAACTGCCGAATGGGCAACAGGTATCGGAACTATGACCTATACCGATGGAACCACCAAAACAGGAAGGTTTAAGGAGGGTGAGTTTGTTGGGGAATAGTTAAAATCAAAAAAAATCAAACTGCTAAGGGTTATGAATATGAAAACTTTTATTTGGATATCGACGCTGTTGCTTTGTACATCATTATCGATTCATGCACAAACTGCATCACAATCAGCGAACGTAGTTAGAACCTTTGCATACTCTCCCGATGGCAAGTACCTTGTGCTTGGATGCAATGATGGGATTGTTCAGATAAGGGACAATAAAGGGAAGCTAATTCAGGCTTATGAAATCAAAGAACCTCATGCTTATGGATTGTGTGGTACATCGGTTGATAAAATCCTTTTCGAACCAAACGGGTATGCATTTTATGCACTAACAAACTGCACGCTTTATTTGCTTGATGTTTTTGGTAATAAGTACTCGAAATTCCAAACAGGGGATAGTTTTAAGGATATTTTTTTGTCGAAAGGAGGTGATACAATAACTATAGTTCATGAAAATTTGGCAAAATTTGTTTACTCCAAATCATGGCAACAACTAGATTATTTCAACTTCTCCCCTAAACTCGATTTACCAAAAAATATCGTTTACTATCCCGTGCTTTATGGGTCAGCAATTACAAAGAATGGGAATTTTATTGCTGTGTACGATAAGCCACTTAACCGAAAAAAAGATACAGAGTACTATATCACAGAGTATGATAAAAAGAACAATCCTATTCGTAATTTAAAACTAAATGTCCCCATTCAGGAAACAAAGCTAAACTTTAGCTTTAATGCCGAAAAAAACATCGCTTACATCCATGTTAATAGCTCAAACAACATGCAGGCATCTGGATTTATCTACGATGCAAATACGGGAGAGCTGAAAAGCTTGTTTGGCTTACGCGATGAAAGCAATTATCCTTACTCCAATCTAATTCTAAACCCCGATGGAACGGGTTTTATCGAGGTAGGGTCAAGCAAAATTCGATTTGTCGACTTTAATGGAAAAGTAATCGATAAATACGAAAACTTTCCCTATATAAACTCATATTCCATGGCAGAGAGACTTGTATATAGTGAAGATTATAAATCCATTATAATCACAAAATCTTCCATTCCAGAAATGAAAAATCTAAAGATGGAAACTCTTTTAGCTTTCGAGAAACCATCATCAAATCAGATTCTTAACTACAGTAAACTTTCTACAGCAAGCCTTGCTTCAACGAATGCAGTAAATAATTCGGAGAAAATTGCTGAAAAGCAAAAACCTGTTTCCAAGCTGCAGGATAAAGATTTGGTGGGCAGCTGTGAAGAATTATTAATTAGGGCTGAGGATACTGATGATCCGACTGATTATATGGTAATTGCAAAGAAGGCACTTGAACTTGCAGGCAATGATATTGCGCTTAAGGTGGCTGCAAAGGCTGCAATTGTCGAGTATCATTGCTATAAGAAAGAGATAAAAGAAGGGGAGGCTTTGCTAAACGAGATTTCACTAATTGTTAAAGGTACAACCGACCTGTATGCAAACTATAAATACCAGTATGCGGTTGCTGATTTACTCTTTGTTAAGGAGGAATACAGCAAAGCTGCAAGTGAATTTGAAAAGGCCTTAAATTTTAGCATAAAATACGGTAAATCATACTACATAAAGCAATCCTATCAGGCTCTCGCCGAATCCAATTACTGGCTAGGCAATCCGCTTTTAGTTATCGAAAATCTTAAAAAAGGGATAAGCATTCCAAATGATGAACGAAATATTGCCTTTAACGGCAACTTATATAATAGATTAGCAACAATTTGCAGCAATTACGGTAAGGGCGAGGAGGCGCTACAAGCAGGTTTAGAGTCGCTCAAGATATTTGAATCGCTCAATAAAAGTTTGGAAACGGCTAATCTCCTTATGTCGGTTTCCAATTATTATGTTGCGCTTGGGGATTATAAAAATGGCATAAGCTATTTGCAGCAAGCCATTAAAAAGTTTGAGGAGTTGGGTAAAAAAGATTTTCTTGTTGAATGTTATGCAAAGCTGAGTAGAGCAACCTTTTGGAATGGCTCCCAAACAGAAGCGATTGGATATGCCCAAAAATCGTATGGTTTAGCAAAAGAACTAGGCGATAAGTTTTTAATTGCGAGGGCAATTTTTGCGCTTGTAGTTGCCGATATTAATATTAATGCTGACAGTAAAATGCTCGAAAGGCTTAATGAAGGCTACGCAATAGCCAAGGAGGTTGATGATTATGATTATATCAATGCATTTGAAACATGGCTAGGCTTTTATCATGATTTACGTGGCGATTTCAATCTTGCGATTCCGTACTATCAGTCAATGGTGACAAAATCTGAAAAAGCGAGAGCGAATGTGCCCGATGAGCTAAAGCTCGATTTTTGGAAGAACGAGTATTCAAACTATCAAAACATTATTGCTTGTCATCTTCATTTAAATGAGTATACCAATGTAATAAACTCCATCGAGAAATCAACTGCTCGATTACTCTATGATCGGATATCAACAAAAATGGGAAAGAATAATTTTTCTCCTATTGATATCAATAATGAGTATAAGAATATACCATCGAAACAAGCCGTTTTATTCTATGGTAGTGCCGGAGGAAGCGAAACGGCAATTTTAACCGCAAACAACAACTCCATTGGTGGGAAATTAGTAAATACCACAATGTGGGTTAAAACCATCCAGAATAAGTACACATTTACGGCCAATGATAATTTTGAAAAACTTCGAGCATTCAAGAAGCTACAAACAAAAAAGATTGATGACAATGCACCTACAAAGCTTGATGAGGAGCAAATAGAGCAAAAGAAAAAAAGTTTTGAGGAGATAGTTAATAATTATCGAGCACTCCTTTCGAAACCCAATAAAACACAAGCCGATTTGGAGACTCTCGATTTTCTTGGGCGCAAATTTTACCAACTGCTTATCAAGCCCATAGAGGATAAACTAGTTGATAAAACCGAGCTAGTTATTATTCCAAATGATGTACTCGCATTTTTGCCCTACGAGGCATTTATTATGACCGATGGAAAGTATTTGGTTGAAAAGTACGATATAAGTTATCTTCCGTCCTATTCAACCGGACAGATGTTGGCTCAACGCAGCTATCCCGATACACGAAAACCCATAATTGCTTTCGGAAACGCAATCTACAATGTGCCTAATCAGCAACAAGTAAAAACATCAGCTACGTCTGACTTTGCTGAATTGATGAAAGGAATTCCCGAGTCGGCAAGTAAGGGTGAAAATATGCGAAAATATTTCACTGCACTTGGTTATGAATGGGATAACCTACCAGGTACCCAAGCTGAGGTTGATGCAATTCTTGCTCTTCAACCAACAGCATCACTGATAAAAGGGAAAGATGTTAATAAGCAGAATGTTATTAAGATGTCGCAGCAGGGAATGCTTAAAAACTATAAAATCCTTCACTTTGCCACCCATGGCGTTGTTATCCCCGAGTTTCAGGAATTATCGGCAATTGTGCTAACACAAGGCCTAACCACCGACGATGGCTACCTTCGCGCATCGGAGATATCAAAGCTAAATATCAATGCAGATTTTGTTAATCTATCTGCTTGCGAAACGGGTCTTGGTAAGATATATGGTGGTGAAGGGGTGGTTGGTTTAACCCAAGCATTTCTTCTAGCTGGAGCCAATTCAATCTCAGTTTCGCTTTGGCAGGTTTCAGATCAATCCACAATGGAGTTTCAGAAAGAGTTTTACCGCTTGGTTTTTGTTGAGAAGATGCCCATTTCAAAGGCAATCAATCAGGTAAAGCGAACCTTTATCAAAGGGCAATACAACCAACCATTCTACTGGGCTCCGTTTGTGTACTATGGGATGTAAGTATTGATGATAATAAAGAAATGAAAATAGTAAAAGGAACATATTTATTGGTTGGACTTGCAATTGTTCTTTTATCAATTTCAATAGGTGTTGACTATTTTAAATATTTACTTTTAAGGAGTAATCATCGTTACACTATTGGTTATGTAACATATTATAAGGGATATGTAAGAACAGTCGATAATTGTATTTACTTCAACTATACAGCTGATGGTAAAAAATACACTAGTAAATTTTGTAGCAATCTGTTAAGTTCGAAATTGAAAGGGAAAAGGATTTTAGTTATTTTTTCATCTAAAATTAAATTCATCAATGAACCTTTGTATAATCAAATTATCCCTGATAGTGTTCAAGCGCCAATTGAAGGATGGGAATCTTATCCTTAAGTTGATTGTGTCTCAATAAATGATTTTTAAAATTTAAAATATGAAGAAGACAACTTTTCTTTTAGCAATTGTAAGCCTTTTAACAATCAAGTTATATTCTCAAACCCCCGATTGGGCCAATGAGGGTGTTCGTAAGGTTCGTTTTGACGATCGAACTTTCTTGGTTGGTTTTGCATCCGAAAAAAATAGTAGCAAAGAAGACCCCGTCGATTTGCTTAAACGCATAGAGAGTTACGCTAAGGGGCAACTTATTGAGTATATTCAGGTAAGAGTTAAAAGCGAAACAACTCAGGAGGTAACTGAAAACAACGATAACATTCAAAAAAAGTATAGGGCAGTTTACTCCGCATCTTCAAACCTTGAACTTTCGGGCTTAAAGGTTGAAAAATCATATGATCCTAAAACTAAAATGGGATATGCTATAGCCTATGCTAAAAAGGACGAACTCTTCAATTATTATAAGGGACTTATCGAAAACGGATTGATAAAAGTAACCCAAAAGGTTGATGAGGCAAGGGAAGCATTATCTAAAAACGACGTTCAGCATTCGCTCAAGTCTTGCCTCGAGGTAAGCAATGCCCTTATTGATGTTGAGCAATCGCAAAAGGTGATATTAGCCATAAAAGCTTGCGTCGCCTCCGAGGCCGATGTGCAAAGCGCAAGAGTAGAGGTTCAGCGTTCAGCTATAGAAGATATTGTGCGCCAGGCGCAGCATAATAGCGGCAATACAATCGATGATGCCTGCCTATTTATTGCAAGGGGGTTAAAACTTCAAACCGGTAAAATCGATAAACCAGTTCAAATTGCAAATTTTACTTATCAGGATACAAAAATGAGCAGCCAGCTTTCGCGTAGATTAAGTCAGTCGTTATCAATAAAGCTAGCTAGTGAAGGTGAATATACAGTTGAAACCGAGGGGAAATCAGGTTCAAACAGTTTAGTGCTTACTGGTACTTTTTGGAAGGGGGAGAAGGATATCCGAATTCTAGGAATCTTAAAGGATATAAGCGGGAAAATTATTGCATCGGCTGAGGCGTTTGTGCCTCTAACTTGGTTTCAATCGAATGATGTTAGCTACATGCCCGAAAACTTTGAGGAGGCTTACACGAAAATGAGAGTTTTCACAAAGAATGAGATTGTCAAGGGTGATATAAACCTTGAAGTTCTTACCAACAAAGGGGATGATAATCTTCTGTACACCGAGGGTGAAAAGCTTAAGTTTTATGTAAGAGTTAACAAGGAGTGCTACTTGCGTTTTATTTACTATACAGCCGATGGACAAAAGGTTTTACTACTCGACAACTATTATATTGCAGAGAGTATGGTAAATAAAATGGTGGAACTACCTTACGAGTTTGAATGTTCAGAGCCATTTGGGGTCGAAACTTTGGTGGCAAATGCACAATCAACCCCATTCCCAAAACTCAATATTAACCATTCCGAAGGATTCGATTTTATCAACGACAACATGGATCAAATATTAGTAACCAGCCGCGGGATGAAAAAAGTGGCTAGTAAAAACGAACCTGTAGCCGAGAAAAAGCTAATATTCACTACAATGAAAAAGTAAGTAATTAGTATAAAAACTTATCGTACGGATATCTCGTGGTATGAATCTCCTTTACTAATCTATATATTTTTTCGCGAAATTCGTCAACATTTGTTTTGTGTTTTGCCGATATAAAAATTGCTGGAGTATCGCTTTTAGCCATCCAGCTGTTTTTAAGCTCCTCTAGGCTGAAATTTTCCTTACTCCTAGGAGAAAGGTCGTCCTCGTCCTGTTTAACCCATTTATAGGCATCTATTTTATTAAATACAAGTAGTGTTGGTTTATCGGCAGCACCAATTTCTTGCAACGTTTTAACAACAACATTTAGTTGTTCCTCAAAAACAGGATGGGAGATATCTACTACATGAAGTAATAGGTCGGCCTCGCGAACCTCATCAAGGGTTGATTTGAATGACTCAACCAGCTGGTGAGGAAGTTTGCGAATAAACCCAACGGTATCGGAAAGAAGAAAAGGAAGATTTTCGAACACAACTTTTCGAACGGTTGTATCGAGGGTTGCAAAAAGCTTATTCTCAGCAAAAACTTCAGATTTGCTTAGCATGTTCATTATTGTTGACTTGCCAACATTAGTATAACCAACTAACGAGACTCGTACAATACTTTCTCTACTCTTACGCTGAGTGGCCATTTGACGGTCAATCTTTTTAAGCTCTTCTTTGAGTTTAGAAATTTTTTCACGAATTACACGTCGGTCAGTTTCAATTTCAGTTTCCCCAGGACCTCTCATCCCAATTCCACCCCGTTGGCGTTCAAGGTGAGTCCACATTCTTGTGAGTCTTGGTAAAAGGAATTGGTACTGAGCTAGCTCAACTTGAGTCTTAGCATAGGCAGTTTTTGCTCGCTGTGCGAAAACATCAAGTATTAGATTTGTTCTATCCATTATCCTTCTTTCGAGCTCTTTCTCAAGATTACGGAGCTGAGTTGGAGTGAGTTCATCGTCAAAAATTATTAAATCAATTTCATTAGCATCGGCATACTCTTTAATCTCTTTAACTTTCCCTGATCCAATAAAGGTTTTAGGATTTGGAGTATCAACTTTCTGAAGGAATCGTCTTTTTGTGATTGCTCCAGCCGTTTCTACTAAAAACTCAAGTTCTTCCATATAATCGTTTACCTCTTCTTCAGTCTGTTTCTGAAGAATTACACCGACTAAAATTGCTGTTTCAGCGTTACGAGCGGTTAAAATGGTATTTGACATCTTGAAGAGTTTAATAAGAAAAGGACTAAATATCTATTCTAAAAGACAAATATAATACATAGAACGTAACATCTAATCTTTACACGATACCGTGGGAAATTATAAATAAAAAAACCCTGATAAAAAATCAGGGTTTTTAAATATACGATATGTTCTATTATTACTGAAGTACGAATGTAATAGGGAATGTGTAAGATACACGAACGGGCTTACCACGTTGTTTACCAGGATTCCATTTTGGAGACGATTCAATAACTCGAATAGCTTCCTTATCAAGAACTGGGTCAACTGAACGTATAACTCGAACATTGGATAATCTTCCATCTGGTTCAATTACAAACTGAACGTAAACTTTACCTTGAATTCCGTTTTCAGCGGCAACTTCAGGATATTTCATGTTTGCAAAAACGTACTTACGAAATTCAACATTAACATCCCCACCATTAAAACCGGGCATTTCTTCTACAACAAAGAATACTTGTTCCTCTGCTACATCTTGCACCTCTTCCTTAACTTCTTCAACCACCTCAACCACAGCTTCATCTTGAACGGTTTCTTTTACTTCATCAACCGTTGCAAAACTGGATTGATCTTCAACCTTCACAGAGTCAACAACTTTAGGTGCTACGAATTTAACTACAGCTTGCGCTTCAGCAGGCGGTGGCGGTGGTGGCGGTGGTGGAACATCAACGATTGGTTGATCCAACTTTTCCATCTCAGCCGTAACGGCTTTCTCTTCTCTTTGCTGTCTACGTTCACTTACAGAAGCCATTACATATGGAGTGATTACTACGCTGCCAAGGACTATAACACCCACAAGCATTGCCCACAAAACAGTACGGTTGTACTTTTTGCGAATTTTATAAGCTCCATACTCCTTATTCCTGTTTTCGAAAACAATGTCATCAAAAGAGGGAATATATTTTAGTTCATTTTCCATAATGCTCAATGTATATGGGCTTTACTTTTGTGGATTTGCTGAAGGTGTAGAACCAGCTAATGCGGTTTTTACCATTCCATCTTCCACATAATTAATATCAACTATGGCATACCGTATAATATTACAGATAGCCATTTCGTCAATGATATCTACAATATTAGCGTATCTAGCCTCTTTGTATGCTTTTATCAGAACAATGGGCCCAGAGTCATCAAGTTTATTAAACCTTTTGATATTTGCAAGTAAAGAGTCTCTACTCATTGTAGGATTTTCCTTAATGGTTTTTTCCCTAAATGCAGCTACCTTTTTGAATAAAAACTTATTTCTGTCAAGTAATAATTTGCGAATACCTTGGTCGCTAAAATTTGTTTCTTGAAGAGGAGGTGGGCTCTTTGGATTTTCAACCATTCCCGGATACCAGTAAACTTTATTTTCTGGGCCAAGTATGATATTTACTATTCTCGCTTTCGGCACTTGAGGTGGATTGGCCACAGGCTTTTTTTCAGGTAGGGCTATTTCCATTACCTTTGACTTGCTGAATGCGGTAGTAAGCATGAAGAACGTGATGAGAAGACACATTAAGTCAACCATCGGGGTCATATCAATGTGGGTAGAGTGATGTTTCGCTTTCCTCTTTCCACCTTTCTGTTTTTCCTCTTGAATTATTTCTCCCATATCATTCTTCGCTTTGAGTTACTTTAGTTACCTCAAGATTTGTAATCAGGTTAAACCTGTTTACATTTTTATCTTGTAAAATATCCAAAACCTTTTTTACAATTGGATACGGAGCATCGTTATCACCTTTAATACAAGTTTGAACTCTGTCATTAATTTGACGTGTGGAAAGAATCCACATGGCAAGCTGATTATCGGTCGAATCGATAGGAACACCTTTAATTTGTAAGGTCGCCCTTTCTTTCGCGTCTTTCGTATTAAGAAAGCTCTTCATATTCTGAATGGGCATTCCAAACGATGACGGGTAGGCTTCAAATTGTTTCACCTCTTCGGGGGTAAAGGTAATATTATACCTTGTTCCCATTTCTTTCAGAATTTTGCCCTTAAAATGGAAGGAAGTATCCGATCCATTATCGATGTTAAAGAAAACTCTACTGTCCTTAGATAAAAGAACAGTCATGATGTTTGCATCAGGGGCAGTTTTATCTGAAATTGAGAAGGGTGTATCGATAGGAGCCGGTTCTGGTTGTCTCATTGTTGTGGTTAACATTAAGAATGTTAATACCACAGAAAAGAGGTCAACCATCGGCGTCATGTCGATATGAGGGGACTTTGATGGTAATTTAATCTTTGGCATGGATCGTACTTTTTGGGTTTAAGCCAAAAGTTAAATTCAAATTAGTTTTTTAATGATGCTGCAAAGGTCTGGGTCAAGCTGAAACCAGCCTCATCGATTTTGAATGTATAACCATCAACTTTTGATGAAAAGTAGTTGTACATAACAATAGCGATAGTTGAACCAGTGATACCAAATGCAGTGTTGATAAGAGCTTCAGAGATACCAGTTGCAAGAGCAAGAGCATCTGGAGCACCTGATTGAGCCAAAGCAGCAAAAGCCTTGATCATACCAAGTACGGTTCCGATAAGACCGATTAGAACGGAGATAGATGCTAAAGTCGAGAAGATAATCATGTTCTTACCTAACATAGGTAATTCAAGAGCAGTAGCCTCTTCAAGAGATTTTTGAACTGAAAGAATTTTTTGATCTTTCTCTAATTCTTTATCATTCTTAAGATCGTTGTAACGAGTAAGACCTGCTCTCATAACATTTGCAAGAGATCCTTGTTGTTTATCGCAAGCAGCTAAAGCCTCATCAATTTTGCCTTCGTTCATTAGGTTTTGAAGGTTACGAACGAAAGAGTTTAATCTGCCCTTTCCTTGAGCTCTACCTAATGTGATAAATCTTTCAAATGTGAAGAAAAGAAGGGTAAGAACGCATGTCATAAGAATAGGAACAATTACTCCCCCTTTGTAAATAATAGCTAAATAGTTACCTGGAAGTGGATGACCTGCTGGGTTACCACCTTCGAAGTTAACAGGACTTCCCATTATATAAATAAAAAGATAAAGGGAAACGGCAAATGCTACTAAAATAGCGCCTGTAGCGAAAACTGACGCAAATACTTCTTTAAATGTACTTCCTTTTTTACTCATTGTCGTATTATTTGGTTTGGTTTAGAATTTTAGAACTGCAAATATATAGAATAATTTATTTTACTTAATTATTACTATAGAGCATATTTCAATAAATGCTAATGCGCTCTATAGTATATTATTATTGTTGCTCAAGGCTAACGTTATAGATTCGTGCCTTTGTAATAATAACCTCTTTAGTTTTGTAACCCTTTGCACTAATAATTAGCGCTTCGGATCCTGTAGGTATTTCAAAGGTGAATTCACCCTTAGCGTTAGTCCACGCTTCGGCAGCTGTATCTCTTACCCGAACCGATGCGCTTGCGATGACCCCACCAAAAACATCTTTGATTACACCTTTTAGCTCATTAGGATTAACTGGTGGTCGCTTCATTGCTATTTCGATATTTTTTATTGAAACAGTAGCATTTTGATTCTTTGGGTCAAGTTCAAGAGTTTTCTTATAAGCTTCAGTTGCTTTTTCATACTCATTGTTCGAATAATAGGTTAATCCTATTGAGTTATACCCTATTGTTTTATAAGTTTTATTATCGCTTAGGTTAACAATTAGATTGTAGTATTCTCTTGCTTTTGCATAATTCTTGGATGAGAAGTAATCGCCTCCCATAAAACGGTAAGCATTGAACAGTTCTGTAGAATATTTAACGCTATCAACACGTGCTTTCTTAATTACAAGTTCAAATTTTGGTCTAGAAATACCTTGTGTATTATCAGGATCCATTGCTGAATATGTATTAGCCATCCAAACGAAACCTTGAACTTCATCAGGGAATTTTTGGTTAACAATGGTGAAGATAGAGTCAGCTTTTGAATAGTTCTTTCCTTGATAGTATGATTTACCTACTTGTATGTAATCAGCCGCACCATTTTTACCAAGTTCAATTAGCTTTGCGAAATAAATAGCTGATTCGTTGAAGCGTTTAAAATTATAAAGGTTAACCGCAATGTCGTTCAGTAGAGATTTGTCTTCAGGAGCCTGCTCGTATACCTTCTTATAAGCAGCAAATGCTTTGTCTAGTTCAGCATCATCAGCCGTTAACTCCTTTTTAATATTTGCAATTTGAATGTTTAGCGTATCAATTTGCACTTTAATTTTATCTTTATTAGCACCAGTAGCTTTCTCGAGTTTTTCCAAATTCTTTTTTAGATCACCTTCAAATTTCTCAGCATTCTGAAATGTTTTGGGGTAGTCAGCATTTTTCTTTATAATAATCTTTGCATAGTATTTATAATCATTGGGGATTAAACGATCAACGGGCATCTCTTTAAAGAGAATATCCATTGACTTTAAAGCCTTTTCATATGAAGGAGGATTTTTTTCAAAGTTGGAGTAAGCGGCAAGGCGGTTTAAGTAAATTCTTTTTTGATCGATGGTCAATATCTCTTCAATATTCTTTACTACTTCGTCGTACTCTTTAGCATAAAAGAGGGAGGTTACGTAACGTATTTTTGCAGGGATATTACCTTTGGTTAGCTCAAGGTATTTTTTAAAATACTCTTTTGACTTATCGTATTTACCTGCCATTGAGTAAAGTTGTCCAAGCTCACGGTAAGCGGGAGCGTAGTTTGCATTTAAGGCAATTGCCTGCTCAAAGTATGGTATTGCGTTATTTAAGTTAAGTGCTTTCATGTAAATACTACCAATCTTCATGTTTGCAGTAGGACGCGTTTTGTCGAGATTATTAGCGATGCTGTAGTTCTTTACTGAAGTGGAGGCGTCCTTAATCAAGAAATACAAATCCCCAGCGATAATATAAATATCAGGGTTTTTTGAATCGATAGATATTGCTTCGCGAAGTAGAGGGAAGGCTTTAGATGTATCGACTTTTTCATTACGAACATAAGACTCGGCAAGTTTTGCTAAAGCAAAAGCATAATCCTTTGGATTTAGAATACTTTTAATTCTCTTGTAGGCAGGTAGCTGTTTTTTTGCCTTGCTACGGAAAGAGGCCGCTTCATTATCCTTTTCAAGGAAGAACGAAACTTTAGCCAAACCGATATAGTTTAAAGGGTTTACACTATCAGTTTTTACTCCCAAATTGTACATCTCGCGAGCTTGATCTGCGGAGATCTTTAATGAGTTTGATATGGTATCGGCAAAATAACTTAAAAGGTAAGATTCACCAAAATAAAAATAGTTTTTACTTACAGCAGGTTCTTTCTGTATAAGCTGTTTAAAAGCGGCTTCTGCCTCGTCATACTGCTCGCTTTTGGTTAGCATTATCGCTGCTTGTAAATCTTGAGCCTTGATATTGCTCGTAATAAAAAGACTTAACAAACTTGCTAACAATAGAATCGGTTTAATACTTAATCTTTTCATAGTTGTTATGGTTTTGTCATTCATATTTTAGTGTTTTACTTGAATAAGTCGAACTGGTGAAACCGATGGAACAAGTCCCGACTTTAGGATAATTCGCTGACCTTGATCATGTGTAATCCATTGTACAAATCCCGTTCCAAGACCTGCGAATGTTTCACGGGAAATAAGGTAAACCTCCCGGGTAAATGGGTAGGACTTGTTGTATATTGCTCCTTGCTCCGGCAAATAGTAAGAGGTATTATCATAGAATGGAGATACAGACATAATTCTAATATCCTTCCTGAATTTGCGGCTTTGTGGATCGTCTTTATCGCTAATCCAGTTTACTGATATAATGCCAAGGGCGTTTCGATTTTTTGAAATGAAGTTAATCACCTCTTCATTGGTGTTAACAGCATAAAAATTATCGGGGAGTTTATTGGTGATTTCAAAATTTTCTTTAAAAAACCTTATGTTGCCCGACTTTGTATTGTCGAAAACAACGCTGATTTTATCGAGTTTGGAGCTTGGCTTTAAATCTTTCCACGTTTTGATATCTCCTAAAAAAATATCTTTAACCTGATTATATGTTAAAAGAGTATCCTGATTCTCTTTATTCACTATTAGGGCTAAGGCATCATAAGCAAATGCGGTGGTTCGAGCAATTATTAAAGTATCTCTAAGGGTTTGAATCTGCTCTTTTGTTAGCTGTTTATTGGTTATTATTAGCCTTACCGAGTCGTTCATGAAATCGTTGATAATATCAACCTCTGGTTTGTATTGAGGAGTAATTTTAGCGTACGGGTAAAAACTACTGAATGCGTAAATCTCAGAGTCAATAATAAGTTGGTATGATTCATCTACGCCAATTTTAATGTCACCTCGCGTTGGGGTTTCATCAAAAGTTTTTTTATTCCCAGATTGACAAGAAATGAATATCGCAATGATTGCTAAACTTAGCAGTCCCCCAATTCCTAAAACCATCTTAAAGGATAGTTTTCTCATTTTTAAAATCTTAGAGTTAAAGTAAAATTTGGCACGCAATGATAATAAAAAAATTAATACTTTATACGAAGCAATTGTTAAATATTAATGCTTAATGTTTTACATGTTTTTAAAGAAACCCTTTTGCCTTATAACTACTCATCGTACTTGTCAGAAAAAAATTCCTCTTTAACCTTCTCAATTAGCTTGTAAAGTCGAAATAAGCCATAAAAAACAAAGGTGCCTCCAACCATATAACGTATAAACTTATCGATTTGTGTTAGGTCGCTCGATAAAATAAAATATAACCCAATGCCAAGGTAGAACATAGTCATTATACTACCGAATAGAACCATAAATTGACCGTACCATCTGTTCATACTCATAATCCTTATTTTTTGCAAAATAAACTAAAAAAGAACAACATAAAAATGACTATTGTTATTAATCTGCAAAATCTTTTTACACGTTTGTTAGCAGAAAGTTATTATTTAATGGTTAAAAATTATTAAAGGCTCTATTTTTGCATTCTTCAGCGAATAGACTGTTTCAAATTAAAAAAATGTAAGACAAAATCGCTCCGGTTATGACATCATTTTTTCAATAAACCGACCTTTATAAATCTGTTGGAATTAGGTTCGTGTTCCTTTCCAGTTGTTTCGGCATAGATTGATGTATTGCTCGTTCCCCATATAGTTTTCTTCGTATTGTTTGCTTAAAACTTTTTTTGCTGGGTCAATAATTTTAAATCAGTATCTATTGGACAACCATTTCTGATGGTTATGTGTTTATATATCCAACGAGTGGTTCATAGGTATATTGCGCTTGTGTCATTCCTTATATTTACCCCATAGAGGTAAGGCTTACTCTTTGTTATTATTAGCATCAAAAAAAGAACATCAAGGATTTTTAAAATTTGGGTTTGCTTTTTTATGGTTAATCTTATAGTTAAGATGATACTTAAGAAGGAATTTACCCTATCGATTATAAATGAATTATTGATTATGGATTTGAATTGTGCTCCAAAAAAACAATATTTGCAAAGTCTATGGGAAATGATTTCTAATGCAATTTATGAAAGCACTCTTTTTAACTTTTTTCGTCTTTGTTAGCATTATAGTTAAGGCACAGGTTAACGATTCAAACAGGCACTCGAGGAATGTATCATTTACCAATAAAGAATTTGTAAGCACTTTAGGTGGGAAGCCAATTAGTTACTTCTTAAATCATTTAGGGATTGACAATAATTCTAAAAGATTTTACCAAGGGGAAGTTAGCATTCATGATAATAAGACCTTCAGAGGGATTATGGATAGCCTAATATCTAGTAATTCGGAGACCAAGCCCTTCTATTTTTTTATCTTTAATCAGATTGTTGATTTGGCGAAAGGAGAGCAGGAGGAAGCAGTAGCCAATATGTGCAAAGAGTTTGTTGAGGATTATCCTTGTGAGTTTTTTAACTCATTCAGCCAGCCCGAATTGAATATTAATGTGGTGAAATGGACAAATTATATAGGAATATCATTAAAAGATAGAGGTAATTATGTAATATTTAGAACTAATGTTGATTCTAAGTTTAAGACAAGTTGTCCTGATATTCAAGACCTTTTGAAGAGTTTTATGTCTGAGGTTAGGATGTGTCTAATTCGGTAACTTTAAGCTCGAGTGCTTGAAAATCGTTCCTACTGTAATTTTGTGTTCAGCATAGAAAAGCATTGTTCTATCGTTATCCTCAAGAAAATAGTTAAAAGGTATTTGATATTTTTCATTTTATTATAGTAAATAATTATGAATCAAAATCGTGTGTTATTACCTAAAAGTATAATAGTTCAAAGGAATAACTATATTTGGATAATCTGAAAACATCTCTAAAAACCGAAGAATTGAAACGTATACACTCAAGCATAATGAAAGCAATTGTTTCTCTACTTCTTATCTTTTGCTCAATAGTTTGGGGCAAAAGCTCCTATGCACAGCTAAAATTAAACGCAGTAGATTTTAATAAGGTCTCACAAAAGAAAGTTCAAAACCTTTTAAAACATCAGTTTGATGGAGGAGCGAACTACTTCATGGACTTAAGACCCTCGTGTTATAATGTAAAGGACTCCATTAACTATAGTCAACAAAATAGTTCACATATTATAAAGGAGACAATTCTTAAGGTTTGGGCTAAGCTAAAGAGCATTAGACCTAAAGATGAGTATAACGGAAAAATGGTGTCGTTTGGTTTTTTATACTCGAAACGGATGGACAAGATTTTTTACAATAATGATGATATCAAAGGAATTGAGGAGGGCGAAGTTTTGTATTTGAACCTCAAACTCCTTGGAGGTATTAAGAATATTGCTGTAGCACTTGAGGTTACAAAGGTGGATGAGGATAATAAAATTATTCAGTTCTGCTACCTTGATAATGGAATGACAGAAGGAACCCAGCAGGTTAGATTAATTGAGGATAAGGATGGCAATACGATAATAACTCAAGAATCGCATTACCGCAATAAATCCAAATTTAGAGAGAAAAGGCTTTACCCAATATTTCACCGGCAAGCTGTGAACGAGCTTCATGTAAATATTCAAAAATTTATAGAAGGAATGTAACTCCTACTTAATAACCCCGAAAAAATATTAACGAAATATTCTTATCATGGATAATAATGATGTTTTCAAAAAGTTGAGAGTTGCCCTTCACCTTCGGGATGATGAAATAGTTGATATACTAAAACTCGTTGATTACGAAATTACGAAGACCGAGCTTAGCGCCGTTTTTCGTAAGGACGATCACCCAAACTATAAACCTTGCGGTGATCAACTTTTGCGCAATTTCCTAAATGGTTTAATTATTCATTTGAGAGGAAAGCAAGACGGGAAGAGCATTGAATAAGTGCAATAAAAGAACTCTTTTACAGTTTAAATTATATGAACTTTTCCCTCTTTTGAAGTTTAAGCATCCCTGCTAATAAAAAAACGATACTGCCAGCAAAAAGGAAAACTCTGTTTTTGAAAACAATTTTTGCCCAAATTTCTGGATTTAAATCAGATGGAACCTGATAAGGATTTAGCATGATATTCCAATAAGAATTCCTTAACAGATTAGTAAAAATCATGATAATAATCCCTAGAATAACCATAACCACTGCCGTTGCATTCCCGTTTCGAATTATTGTTGAAACCCAAAACGCCATACTTCCCAAGAAAAGAAGAGGAAACATCAGCTGAAAGGCAAATAAAACTACAGGAATAGGCTCTATTAGAAACCAAGCCATCCAACCAAAGACAATAAGTAGAAGAAAAACAAAAACAAAGATGATTAGGATTCTGAATAACCAGACTTTGAATCGATAATCGGGAATTCCAAAAAGTAGTTCAATGGTTCGTGAGTCAATATCGTGCTGAATACCAAAAACGGTTGGGTAAAACATAAGCAGCATCCCTGGAAATACAAGCGATGTGTAAATGTCACTATACTGAATGTTTTTATTGTTGAAAGCGATCATGGTGCATGTGAACAGAAAAAATGCAAGTGAAGCAATCATAAACCAAATAAACTTTCCCGAGAAAACAATCTGAAGGTTATACCGGGTCATCTTCCAAAGAAGTAATACTTTATTCATATCCGATCGATTAGTGCCTAAAGTACTTCGAGTGCCTAAAGTTTGGAGTCCGTTAACCCTAAAATCTAGGCATTCTAAGCACTTTAAGTGTTTGTGTTTGTTTCAACAATTCCTTTTAATAAACATAAGTAGGCATCCTCTAAAACAGGTTTTACTAAAACGGCATTGGGCGATGGCTTTTCGGATGAAACGCAGCGAACCCGAATAACATCACCATCCAACCGATGATGAACAATTAGCTGTTTTTGGCTAAAGTTCTCAAACTCTTCGGTTGGCAAGCTGAATTGCCATACATGCCCTTCGGCAAGGGTTGACATCTGCTGCGGTGGGCCTAAAAATTTCAGTTTTCCCTTGTTAATTACCGCCACCTGATTACACGAAGAGGAGATATCCTCTATTACGTGAGTTGAGAATATTACAACCCTATTGCGGCTTAAATCAACCAGTAAATTCCGGAATCGGATGCGTTCACGGGGATCGAGTCCCGCTGTTGGCTCATCGACAACAAGAATTCTGGGTAGATGTAGTAGTATTTGAGCTATTCCAATACGCTGTTTCATACCACCGGAGAAAGATCCAATCTTGTGATCCTTCTTTTCAAACATATGCACCGCATTCAGAACGTAGTTGAGCCTTTCGTGCCTTAGGTCTGAGTTAGCTATACCCTTAAGTATAGCTTGATAGTCGAGATATTCCCAAGCGGATAAATTCTCGTAGGTGCCAAATTCCTGAGGCAAGTAACCGATTAATCCTTGCAGCTCCTCTCGCTTCTCCAACGTATCGATTCCGTTGATAAAAATTTTACCGTAACTCTGGTCAAGAACTCCGCAGATAATACGCATCAGCGTTGTTTTCCCTGCTCCATTCGGGCCAAGTAATCCGAACATTCCAGTACCAATTTCAAGCGATACACCTGATAGCGCTTTAAATGGTTGACGACGTTTACCGAGCAATGGTATTTGCTTTATCAATCTATAATAGGCTCTGCGAAAACCGCTAAATCGACCTTCAATTCTATCAATATTGATATTCTGCTCGTACAGTTTTTTTGCAGTCAAGAAAATCGTTAGGGCAATAAACCAGAGTATACCAGTAATTACGATGTATGCAATTGCTTTCCATCGCAATGCGAGTATGGCAATGTTAACAATAGGAAATGCCCATAAGAGTATCCGAGGAAGTTTTGGGTAGAACTTCTGCTTCCATTTTCGTTTTGGTTTAGCATTCTCAAGCCTATGCTTAAATGGTTTTAAGGTATAAAGAAGTGAAAGTCCAGTGAAATGGATAAGAATAAATGTCCACCAACCGCTATCGAGGCGGAAATAGGTAAAATAGATTAAGAAACCGAGCAGCGGCAGCTGCCAGCTGTAGTTTATCAAATCCTTCCAATCGTGATAGGAAGGTTTTTTGTCATATCTACTTGTGATTCTTTGTCCTGAATTCCATTCGCGCGAGAAACGCCCTTCTCGTTCATATACCTTAACAAGATTTCCAATTTTAATCGTAATGGATTCCTCATCGGGGATAAGCTTCGTTTGAGCTCTTCTGGTGCTATTTAAAAGAAAATAGGTGATGGCTGGAATTGCAATGAGCATAACGGTTACATCGACCATCCTCCAGACAACGCTCTCAATATTAGTATATATTAATACAAATCCTACAATTAACGAGGTAATCATTGTAATCCTAATCCATAGTTTTTGGCTCTTAATCCAGTTTCGTCCATTCTCAAGCCCAGAGTAGCAGGTTGGTATAAATACCAATGTTAGTAAGGTGCTAAAGGTTAACCCACCCATTACTGTAATGGCAAATGGCGCACCAATTACTACTGCATATTCCTTTTTACCAATGGCAAGTGGGAGTAGGGCAATAATTGTGGTTAAGGATGTGATTAGAATGGGGCGAACACGGGAGATTCCTGCAATCATGATTGCACGATTTTTCCTAAATCCCCTGTTTCGTAAGATATTTGTGTAGTCAATCAGTATGATACCGTTATTAACTACAACCCCAATAAGAATTAAAAATCCCGTAAGGGTGTTAACCGTGAACATGCTATTCCCTGTTAATATTAGGGCGAGCATTGAACCAATTGCCGCAAGAGGGATTGTAAACATCAATGCTAATGGGGTTAACAATGACTCGAATACTGAAGCAAGTATCATAAAAATTAACAAAAGTGCAGTTCCGATTAGGAAATAGAATTCGCCAAGATCCATCTTATCGTGTTTAACCTCAGCTACAATTCCCGATGGGAATGCGTATCCTGCAACAATCATATCAACCTCTGTTCGGTAAAATTCCAGGGCTTCCTTGGTTCGAGTAGCTCTTTCGGGGTAAGCAAAGGTGATGGTGATTTGTTTTTCTTGGTTTACACGATTTAGCTGTGAGGTGCCCGACGAGTAGTTCACCCTAGAAATATTTTGTAGTTCGTGATTTCCACCATTTGCATCCCGAACCTGAAGCACTTTTAAGTCATCAATATTTCTTTCTTTTGGCTTGCTTTGCTCAAGCTCCTTTTCGCGGATGATAATATCGTAATCCTCGTTTTTCTGCTTAAAGCGCACTCCCGTTGATATCTCGCCAGAGAAGTTATTCATGGCAGAGTTTATTTCGGTCAACGGGATGTTGAGCTCATTCATTAATAGCTGATTGAACATAAGGTGAACCTCGGGTCGCTCCGATTGGATGTTCATATTAATCCAGCTCGTTTTATCCTTGAGCCGATACTTCAAATCCTCAGCAACTTTTCGCATTTGCTGAAAGTCTTGCCCTTTAAGGATTATCGATTCCGAATTATCGCCAATACCAAGCATACCTGAAAATGCTGCTGATTCACCGCCGCCACCATCGCTTCTTCCTCCACCTGAATTTGAGCCGCTCGCTTCAAAATCAACGATTGCATTGGGTAAATCGGTTGTCTTTTGGCGGATATCATTCTTTAAAGCGTCAAGATTTTTACCTTGTAATTTTTCGAAATCCTCCTTTAATTCAATAGTAATAACGGCATTATCGGTTTGAATTCGACTAGTTAGCAGCTTAATTTCAGGCCAATCTTTGAGGTAATCTTCAATAAGTTTAACCGTTTTATTGGTGGTTTCAATGGAGGATCCAGCCTGCATGTTTACATAAACGCTTACCTGAGTGGTAGCAGCTTCCTCTTGCCCAATTAAGCTGATTGTTAGGCTCAGGAGAATGCAAACGAAGAAAAGGACAATACCAGTTATTATGGTTTGAATTGGCTTGCGAAGCGTGGTTTTTAACAGAGCCATGTAAATCTGAATCATCCTATTTCTTAGGTCAAGCTTATTAACCATTGGAATGTTCTTCTCTTTCGATAAAAAGGTATGGGTAACCGAAGGTATTAATATCAACGCTACGAATAATGAGATGGAAAGAGCCGAGATAATTGATATGCCTATCTGATTTCCCAGCAGTTTTACAGCAAAATTATCGCTGAAAAGAAAAGGAACAAAAACGACTATGGTTGTTAAGGTTGATGCAAAAATTGAACGCCAAACCTCACTTGTACCATTTAAGACGGCACTTTCTATAGAGATATTAGGATTGCTTCTATGCCTGAAAATATTCTCGAGCACAACTACACTGCTATCCACCAGCATTCCAACTGCAAGCACTAATCCTATTAACGATAACGTGTTTATTGAGATGTTGAATGCGTAGAAAAGGTTAAAGGCAGCATAAATCGATATGGGGATTGAGAGACCGATCAGCGATACTATTCTGATATTGCGAAGGAATAACCAAAGCACATAAATTGCTAACAATCCACCCGTGATGGCAAGGTTGATAATATCATCCATATTAACCTCAAGATCCTTCGCCTTGTTGCTCTGAATTACTATGGCAACATCCTGATCTTTATATTTATCGTTGAGATTGTCGATAACCTTTAGTATGCGATGCGATAGGTCAATTAAATTTACCTGATTATCATTCATTAGCATAATGGTAACAGCATCCTTCCCGTTGATACGACTAAAGGAGGTTTCCTTTTTAAAACCAAAGTAAATTTTTGCAACATCCTTTAGGAAAACAGGACCTTTCCCAACAACTATTTGCCCAATATCATTCACATCTTTATACTCAGCGCTAATATGAACGAAGAGGCGGTTGCTCCCATCAATAACTTTCCCAACAAAGGTTTTTTGTTTTTCGCTGTTCGATAAAGAAGATCTAACCTCGGCCGTGGTGATTCCATATGCTTTACAAGCATCGGGGTCGATTATCACCTCAATAGTTTTTTCTCTTCCTCCAAAGATACTCGCCGTGGCAACCCCTTGTACATTCTCAAGTTCGGACTTAATTTTCTTATCAACCAAATTACGAAGCCTTTCTACTCCTCCCTCGCCGCTAACCTGAAGCGTCATGAAATCGCCCGAAAGCTGCTTGAGGTCGAATCGGATTATCTGAGGAATAATGCCTTGAGGTAGCTGCGATCTTGCCTGATCAATCTTTTGTTGAAGCTTAAGGTACGAGTACTTTAGATTGGTTTGCTTTTGAAATGAAACGAAAATAAGTCCATAATTTGGCGAGATATTTGACTCTATTCGCTCAATGTTTTCAAGAGTTCCAATCGCTCCTTCGAGAGGTATAATCGCTTTTTGCTCAATATATTCAGGATCAACCTCTGTAATCGAAGAAACCTGAACAATCAAAAATGGAAGTTCGGCATTGGGAAGCATCTCAACGGCAAGCTTTTTATAGGAAACATAACCGAGTAGGGTTATGCCAATAAATAGCATGCTGATTAATACCTTACGTTTGATTATAAATTCCATACCGATTGGATTATTCAGATTTTTTCTTTGTGAAACGTGCACCTATCAGGTCAAACGTGTAGTAGAAGCAAGGAATTACTACAAGTGTAAGCAGAGTAGAGGTGAATAAACCGCTTATAACGGCTATCGCCATTGGTTGTCGTAAGCTAGCACCCTCTCCAAACCCAATTAACATAGGTACTAAACCTAGAATTGCAGTTAAAGTAGTCATCAATATTGGGCGAATACGTTGTCTCCCGGCATTTATAATAGCACTTCGCCTGTCCAAGCCTTCATCCTTAAGCTGATTTATCCTATCCACAAGAATAATAGAATTGTTAACCGCAATCCCTCCAAGCATGATTATTCCAATTATTGAGATGATATTCAATGAGCTGCCCAATAAAAAGAATGCTAGAATGGATCCAACAAGCGCTAGAGGAATGGTTAGTAGAATTGTAAATGGATGTATTAGTGACTCAAACTGCGACGCCATTACCATGTATATCAATACAATAGATAATATAAAAGCCAACGAAAGGTTCTTCATCGCTTCTTGACGTTTTTCCTCCTCACCGGTAATCTGAATTTTATAATCGGTTGGTAAGCTGATTGATGCTGTTTTCGCCGAAATCTGCTGTGCAATTTTATCCAGTGGAGTATTGCCCGATTTCATGGCGTAAATTTTTACCATGCGAACTTGATTTCGATGATGAATCTCCTGTGGAGATCTAGAAATTTTGATTGTAGAAATTTCGCTTAGTCTAAATAGTTGATTCCCGCTAGCAATGGTAATATCGTCGAGCTGCGATAAACCTTTTTCAGGGATTCTTAAATTGATAGGACGAAGCTCACCGCTCTGTTCTAGCTGCCCAGCACCAAGTCCATCGAGTTGATTTTTTAATTGATCTACCACGGTTTGCATCGAAATATTATACATACCTGCTTTTACACGGTCAATAATAACTTCAACCTCCGGAGCTCCACTTTCAATCGATGAACGAATATTGTATAGGCTGGGTAAACCAAGCATATCATGTTTCACGCTATCGGCAATTTCAGATAGGAGTTCAATATCTTGACCTTTAATCTCAACAACTACAGGGGCTTCGTTCGTGCCAAGGATTTGTCGAAGGGTTGACTCATCCTTATTGAAACGAACCTCAAGCCCTTTAACACCATTGGTGGCATTGCTGATCAGGCTCATCACCTCATCGGGAGTGAACTTGGAATCCTTTTTAAGAATAACCCGGATATTTGCAGTATTATCGCCAGTATAAACCGAACTTGAATTATCCGATAGCCCTGTCGATGGTCCAATTTGGCTGTAAACGAGTTCAAGATTCTCCTTAAGCCCATCTTTTATAATAAATTCGATATTCTCAACTACTGCCGATGTTCGCTGAAGAGTTGTTCCCTCGTCCATCTTGATATCGAATGTGAATTCTCGGCTATTGGCCTGCGGCATAAATTCGGTTCCGATATAGGGGATTAGCATCAATGAGCCACCAATAACTGCAATGGTAAGGAAAACGATTAGTTTGTTTCTATTCAATACTTTATCAAGGAATTTACCATACCACTCAAATCTTAACGAAGTTGTTCTGACCGGAGCAGGTTTCTTCTTGAAGAAGAAGTTATAGAACATCGGAAGGAAGAGGATGGCAGCAAACAACGAGGTAATCTGAGAGTAAGATACCGTTAATGCCTGATCGCGGAACAGCTCGCCCGATGCACCGTGCATGTAAACAATCGGTAAAAAAACAACGATTGATGCAAATGTTGATGCAACAATTGCCATCCCAACCTCTGCTGTGCCATTGATTGCTGCATCGCGAACCGATTCTCCTTCTTCGTGATGACGGAATGTATTTTCAATAATTACAATGGCGTTATCGAGGAGCATACCCACTCCAAGGGCAAGTCCTCCAAGGGTCATAATATTGAGATTGAGCCCAGTAAAGTACATCAAGGTAAAGGTGGCTATTATCGAAATTGGAATTATAAACCCAACAATCAGGGTGGTTCCAATTTTACGTAAGAAAAGGAATAGAACAAAAATTGCCAGAATCATTCCCATCCATGCGCTATCCTTAACTTCACCAACAGCTTGACTAATAAACGTTCCTTGGTTTGTAATAACTTCAATTTTATAGTCGGGCAAAGCTTTACGGATGGTTTCAAGGGCTTTATTAGTCTGCTCAACAGCCTTAACTGTATTGAAGCGGGTTTCTTTGTAAATGGCAAGTCCTAAGCATCGCTCACCGTTTAACCGGACAATGTTTTTTGGAATCTGATTGGTTATGCTAACATCCGCAACTTCGCGAAGAAATATTGGCGCTTTTAATCCCGAAGGATTACCAGTAACAGTTGATTTATAGCCAACAATTAGGCCATTGAAATCATCGATACTTTTTAGTAACCCAACACCTTTTACGATATACTGCATGCCCGATTCGGTGATAGTTCCACCAGAGATTTGTTGATTCTGCGACATGATACGTTGGCTCAGCTCGCTTAGTGATAAACCATAAGCATCTAGCCTATTGGGGTCGGTGCTTATTCTCAATTCGCTTTCCTCTTGTCCTGTTATTTCAACCTCGGCAACTCCCTCAAGCCTCACTAGTTCATTGCGGATATAGTGATCGGCAATTTTTCGTAGATGATTTAGGTCGTTCTTGCCAGGCTGACTAAAGCCGATAATCATTACCGGTGAGCTATTCGGATCGTGTTGGGTTATTTTTATTTCATCAGTTTTATTCTGCTGCCCGAATGAGTTTACTGATTTTTGAAGGTCAAGAAAAGCCTCATCCATATCTGCATTCCAGCTATACTCAACGGTTACCTGTGCCGAACCTGTGCGAATTACGGATGAAACCTCGGCAACATTCGATTGGCGTATGGCCATCCCTTCGAGCTGCTCAACGTATTGCTTCTCCATCTCCTCAGGGGGACGCTCGCCTGAGCGAACCTCAATGAATAGGCGGGGATTATTTAAATCGGGGAATAGATCGACGCTGAGCTTATCGTACGAGAACCATCCGAGCACCCCAACCCCAAGAATAAGCATTAGGATTGATACAGGATAGTCGACAGCGAATTGTGCAATTTTTTTCATTGAATTTTGTATGATATTAAAAAATCGTAACTACTCACCACGGAGACACCGAGATCACAGAGTTTTCTTTCAATACTTGTTTTGCCCCACACAGAAAAATAGCCTTGAAACAACTTGGCAAATTGGTTTAAGACACACAATACCAATATATATTTTTGAATAATCAAATCTCCCGATAAATCGGGACAAGTTGTATCTCTCCATGTTCTCTGTGTCTCCGTGGTTATTTTCTGTTAACTATTATCGTATTACCTTAACCTTGCTATTATCTTTCAAGGTTTCAAAACCTTTTACTACGAGCCTGTCATCTTTGCTCAAACCGGTTAGGATTTCAACATTATTCCCGTTTTCTATTCCTGTAGTTACTTCCCGCAGCCTTGCAATGCTCTTATCAATAATGAAAACGTACTGAATATCATTATTTCGAAGTACTAACTCTTTCGACACAACTATTGTATTCTCTTTTTTTGCGATGATGATATCGGCATTCACAAACATTCCTGGCTTGAGGCGAAGGTTAGGGTTATTAATATCTATTCTACCTTTAAAAGTCCTTGTTTCGGAGCTGATAGCAGGGGAGAGGTCGGTGATAGTGCCCCAGATTGTATCCTTCTGAAGATTATAGCTGGTTAGTCGAACTTTCATCCCCGATTGAAGATCGTTTACATATTTCTCAGGTAGGCTAACCTCCATATACATTTGTCCATAATCCATAACGGTGAATAATGGTTGCCCTGCTGCAATTCTTACATTTTGGGTGTTGTATGGTAAATCTACAATTACTCCTCCAAATGGTGACCCAACTTTCATCTTTGAAAGTTTCAACTTAGAGTTCTCGTAATCGTACTTGGCATTGGTGTAGCTAACCTCTGAGTTACGCATTTCTCGCTGAGTTACACCTCCTTTTTCAAAGAGCGATTGCTGCTTGGTGTACTCCTGTTGAGCAATATCAAGGTTTAACTTCTTAGAGTCGATGGCAATTGAGTTTTCATACTCCGGATCTTCAAGCGTAATAATCGCCTCCTCTGATTTAACGATATCGCCAAGTCTATATTTTTTACCTGATTTTGAATTTGTCAGCAGCTTATAGATACCCGAAATCTCCGATTTGAATTCGGCTTTCTGCATTGGGTAAACTGTTCCATTGGTGTTGATTACCTTTTCAATGGCCGACATGGTAACATTGTTTACCGATACTGGAATCTCAGGTTCATTTGTTTTGCTTTCCTGAGAATTATTGCACGATACAGCGATAATTGCTGATGCTAATACGGATATAATATTAATTGTTTTCATATATGCTAAAGTTATTTCTGATTAATGAATAGAGCTGACGGAACAAGGGGTTGATTTTTTTCAAAATCGTATAACGATTGTATTTTTAAGTTTAGGATTTCGAGTTTATAGTTGATTTGAGCTTGTAGCAACGATGTTTTCTTCTCCGATAACTGGTTTTGGTAGAGTTTCAAATCCATACTTGTAAGGTCGCCATTACGGTAACGCTCGAGGTTAATCTCGTAGGTTAACTGAGCGTTTTTTTCGTTTTGCTTTGCAATATCAATCTGGTTAAGCAAGTTCTGAATATTCCGGAATACCTTCCTGATATTAAGTTCAATCTGGTTTTTTTGATTCTCAAGGTTTAAAACAGATGATTTCATAACTGCCTGCTGAGCTTTTATGCGAGATTTATTTTCGCCCCAATCGAAGATTGGAATTGTGAAAGTGAATGAAACATTAGGGCTTTTTGTTGGATTTTCGTAGGTGTTAGGAAATTTTTGATTTTCACCAAATAATCCAACAGAAAGGTTTAGATCCCCTTTGAACTCGTTCAGAGATTTGGTTTTAATTAGATCAAACTGTGAATTTTCGATATCGATTTGTTTTTGACGAAGTTCCATTCGCGATTCGAGCGCATGTTGAACGGCAATCGCTAGGTCAACATTGGTAGGTGTTACCGTAATATCAGCAAGGGTCATAACCTCATCCTTTATAGCTATCCCGATGTAGTTCTTAAATTCATCTTTTATATTTTCGAGTTCAACTTCACGATTTTGAAGAGCAGATTTTGCATTCATCAAATTTAATTCAGCCTGATAAAATTGTTCTTTCGCTGTGAGTCCAGCATTAACTTTATTCGATATAATCTCATAGCTTTGCTGTGTTTTCTCCAGCTCATCTTTAGCAATACTCAAACTCATTTGAGCCATATATACCTGATAAAAATATTGGCTAACCCCTTTTTCAAGGTTCAGCATTTGCATTGTATAGTTCAGGTTAGCATTTTCGTAATCCAACTCAAGGCCTTTGAGCTCCAACTTTCGTTTATTGTATGTGAAGAGTGGTTGAGTTATTCCTATGGAAAGACTATTGCTAAATCTTTCGGTAGACGATCCGACAAGCATCGATTTTGTTGGATCTAATGGATCCTTTATTACTCCCTCATTGTAATTTTTCGACCACCCAAAATCATTCTTTAACGAGAACGTGGCATCGGTTGGAAGAAACGGTTGGATTATAGAGAATGTGCCACCCGACCTAGTGGTTTCAAGAGTATACCATTTGGAGTTGCTCTCATCGTATTTTCTATTATTTGAGTAATAAAATGGGTTTACATCGAATTGAAATTTAGATTTAAGTGAAGCTTTTGTTGCATTAAGCGATTCTTTATATCGTTCAAGGTTAAGCAACGATTGCTGAATCTCAGGACTATTCTGTCCTGCAATCTCCATTGCCTTTTCGAGGGTTATAAGCGATTGTCCATTGGCATGGTTGCAATACCATGTGGAAAGACAAATGCAAAATAATGGTAATACAATTCTTTTATACATAATCTAAAATTATTATAGCATATTATTTATATTGTTTAAAATTCAGTCTGTCATCTGTTAACGGTCAACTCACAGCTTCACTGCCTTTACAGCATCAGCAATTACTACTCTCGATTTCGATAGGTTATTCAGTTCAACCTTTGCATTCCCATGCGAACAGTAATAAACGCCAAGTAATACCCAACCTCCTTCAACATCCTTACAGTTTATGGTAACCCTACTTTCCCCATCATCATGGCTAATGGTGTACTGGTACTCTCCCAAATGCTGCTCATCCTCCTTGTCTTTGTCTCTTGGAATATAGGTGTAAATATCATATTGCCCCTTTTCTTTAATGGGTATTTCCCAAATTGCTTTTGCGTCGCCATTCCCTGATCGTATAGCCTCTGCCGAGTGAAGGTATTTACCGTAAAATTCGTTGTTAACATATTTTCCCCATTTTCCAGAAACAAACCACGACATATAACCTTGGTACTCATCTCCTGGTTTAACTATTTTATTAGCAAGATTTATCAGCAATCCTTGTTTTGAAATATTTATAACATTAAATAGCGAATCCTCGTTGTCAACCACAATCTCTCCCTGCTCATCCCATTGAGTTAACGGAGTAATACGTTCCTCCGTATTGGCTTTCATACTACCGTCACCATCAACCTTTAAAATTGATATCTCCTGTTTAACGGGTATATTCATTGAAGCGTTAGTATTTAAAATCAATGTTGATGGTTGTTTGTCGGAAAGTATGCTGATGTTTTTTATTTGGTTTATTCCAATATCAAAAGTTTTGAACTCAAACTTCTTTTCCTCGTTGTTATCATCTTTACCCGCTTCGCGGATTGCAATCTTAACAATACCTTCAATTGTCCCCTCATTGCCAATCGATATGCGGGTAAGGAATCGCTGACGTTCTCCATCGGTAACCCTGTAAGCATCTACTTTACCAATTCTAAATGCGGGGAGTTTTTCGGAGCGAAGCCAAGAGTCGAGTTGAGCACCTAGCTCTTGACCAGTACGTGTTTTAAATTGCAAATTGATCTCTTCGAATGGAATTGCCCGACCGCTATATTTGGCAAAAAGCTCTTTGAGAATTTCATCAAGTTGACTTTTCCCTATCTTTTTCTCTACTAACGATAAAAGAACATCTCCTTTCATGTTAATAATATTATCAGCAAGGTTATAGTAATCGGGATTTAGCATGATTTGGCTTAAACTCTTTTTCTGTAAAAGAAGCACTGCTCGTTCCTCTTCGCTAAAACCGTAAGAATATCTATTGTCATTTGAATTTGATACTTGCTTTATTAAGTAGGAGCCCAGAATGGTGTTAAAAACAGGATATTCTTTCGATTCAACGGGATGATTGTAAGCGTAGAATTCATCAAAAATGAAGTAAGGGTTAATTATCTCCTCTTCCTGTTTATCTTGATAATTTAAATTAATTGTAGCTCTCTTCGTAAAGCTGGTTAAAAAGCTTTTGAGCTCCTCCTCTTGGACTTCTTTATCTCCAAGACCTTTAGAATCTCCATATTCTTTGCTGTCTTTGATGTTTTTCTCAAATCTAAACGATTCATCCTGTCCACCCTTCTCATGAACAAATATTAGTTCAGGTTGCAGCATCTCCATATGGTTTAACCAGAAACGTTGATGCGAGTGGAATTGGATTGGCACTTCAACAAGATATAGCTGCTTGAATGGGTATTGCATCTTTAGCCTAAGGCTATAATCTTCTAAAGATTTGTAGATTATTCTTTGGGTTGTATCCTTCAGCGCCGTAAATGTTTTACTGAAGAAATCATGATCAGGTTTAATGTATACTCCTACTTCAATGTCAGCGTTCTTAAAGGACATTTTTTGATACCGTCCAATTACCAACGATAATCCTGATAATGATTTGTTGGTAGAAAAATTTGTAAGATTATTCGATGATGTTGACGCTCCTTGCGAAATAGCTGTCATTCCTTGCTTACATGATACAGAAAGATTGAATTTACAGAGCTCAGGAAGCATCCAAAGGGTGTTCTTTTTGTTGAAGCCAACGCTAGCTGTTGGATACCAGTTGCTCTCGGGGGTTAGAAGAACTAGGTCATCGGAAATTCGACTGTATATCTTCCCGATATTTACCATATCAGAAACTTCTGAAATTGCCCTTGTTTTTTCATCAATATCAATGTAGCAAGCCTCATCATCAACAGTTCCGCTATATGATATTTGAAAATTAATCGAGTCGTTCGGTAATATTGTTTTTTTTGATTTAAGGATAATAAGGTGTTCGTCTCTTGTAAATTTTATTTCGGCATTTTCATTCGTAACCGTCGAGATTGTTAATGATGGGTTTAATGAAACGATTACTGAATCGATAGAATTTGTTGTTCTATTTTCTAATTTAAGCAAACACACTACATCTATGGTTCTTCCTTTATGAAAAAGCTTAATATTCTGATTTGTTATGGTTAAACGAGGGTGATTAGCGTATTTATCGTTCACTTTAACCATTTCTACCCTTAGCCTTTCACCTCTCATCGATTCTTTTACATGCAATGATCCAAGAAAAATGCCCCCCGCTAAAAAGATGAGAGAAAATGAAATTGGATAGATATTGGAGAAGGGTTTGTTGGGCAACCGCCATAATCTAAAAACGCTTATCGATATAAACGATAGCCCAAGCAAAAGGTACATTCCTCGATGAATAAACAGAAGCTTTAGGTCGATGAATCCGATTAAATCGGAATAAAGCATCGGGATATTGTAAACCATATAATCGAAAAGGAAGTAGTACTGATCCTTTAAGTAGAACATGGTTAAGAAAATATATCCGATAAGAATAGCAAAGGTTACTGCCTGATTTTTAACCAAATTCATCAGGATAAATGAGAGCCCAATAATATATATTAACGTTGGTATTGAAACCAATAAAAAGTAGTAAGCATAAGCAATCCAATTAACGGTGCTAAAACCCAATATCATATTAAAGATTAGTGCAACACCAAGTATTGCAAAATTCAGGGTAGTAAAAACGATTAAGTTTCCGATGAGTTTCCCGATAATATAGTCGCCATTCGACATTGAACGGGTATAGATTACTTCGGTGGTATCGAGCTTTTTATCGCGCTTAAGAAAATCGGAAGCAAGGAATACGGCAATAATTGCCTGAACCACATTGAAAAACATCAGGTTCGAGTAAGGTATTGCTGATGGAACCGCTTGCTGAATAACTCCCTCTCCGATTATAACCGTAACAAGGTTGAAAAAGAAAACAATGGATAGCATCAGGATGCCAAGTATCCTAAAGAACCAGCTTCGGAAAAGCGTTTTGGCCTCGAAGTGCGCAATGGTTTTTATCTGGAATGTTGATAGCATAAACGATTATTCTTCAATGTCAATACTTAAATCATTCGATTGGCGTAATTGCTTATCCATAAAGTAAACGTAAGCATGTTCAAGGTTTGGCTCAACAGGAATTCCTTTGAATGGCGATGGGTCATTGGCAACAACCTCAATCTCCCAACCTTCGTCAACCGGAATTGTAGTTGTAACTGGGAATAAATTACTAACCCTATCCATTTCATCCCTATTTACGGTCATCTGCCATATTTTACCTTTTGCCAAATCAATTAGCTCTTCGGGTGAACCGCTGTAAGCAAGTTGTCCGTTGGAAAGTAATGCCATGTTTTTGCACGTGCTCGAAATATCGGCAACGATATGGGTTGAGAGGATAATGATTACATCGCGCGAGCTAATGGTTGATAGTAGATTTCGGAATCGGATTCGCTCCTCGGGGTCTAACCCGGTGGTTGGTTCATCAACGATGATAATCCGAGGATCATTGATTAATGCCTGAGCAATTCCTAGCCGGCGTTTCATCCCTCCCGATAGCTTATTCGCTTTGCGATCACGTGCCTCATACAACCCAACGGTTTCGAGCATTTGATGAACTGCATTGTTTCTGATTTTGCTATCCTTCATCCCCGATAGGCGAGCGCCATAATCCAAAAACTCGAATGTTGTAAGGTTTGAGAAGAACCTGAAATCTTGGGGAAGGTATCCAAGCATGCGCCTGATGTCCTCCCGATGCTTCGAAAGGTCTAAACCATCAACAAAAACCGAACCGCTTGATGGTTCTAAAAGGGTAACCAAAATTCTCATCAATGTTGATTTTCCTGCACCATTTGGGCCAAGCAGACCAAACATTCCGCTCTCAATGGTTAGGTTAACATCATCTAACGCCTTATTTCCGTTTGGATATACCTTGGAGAGATTCCGAATTTCTAATTTCACACGTATTCAATTTTATATTCAAATGTATGATAACTAACTGATAATATTAAGTATAATTTTGTATTACTATATAAAAGCAGGTATTGTATAAATGCAAATATAAAATATATTATAGTATTATGCAATACATGGTACAATAAATTTCAAATAATACATAATAATGAGTCGAAGGCAATAATCATTAATAAGACTACTTTCGTTTTATTTAGCTACAAAAACAGAGAAGAAAATTTAAAGGCGGTTATTAACCGCCTTTAAAAAGAAGAAAAATATTTGCTAACTATTTCTTTACATTCTTTAGTAACGATTCTCTAATAATTCTTCGCAGCTCAAGCTGCTTATTCTGCAATACCATTTTTGATGTTGGGCGGTTAAGATCTCTGTAGTTACACTTAATTAAAGAATAGTTCATTTTGTCCATTGTTCCTTTTACATCAACACAAATTCTTATGGGAAGAGGGCTTTCCAAAAGAGAAATACTATAATCAAAACTCATATCCATATTATGCCTACCGGCAATTACCGCTTTATACTTATCCATAACAATCATAAAGGGATAAATATTGATTTGTTTTCGTAGTAAAGAAAACTCAGCTGATAGGCTATCAACTTTATTTTCAGCTTTTTTACTAAATCGCATTTTTTTTGCAATCTCGCTAAAGGTTTGCCCATCCATTAATACTAAGTTCGTTCCTTTAATTGACGCTACTCCCATTAAAGAAGGTATTTGCGGTTTGTACAACGAATCAAGATAGGTTTCAGCTGCCATATGGAATTCTCCTTTACCTTTAAAAGAACGAAGCATAGGCATAATCGAGTCAACTAATGGGAACATCTTTATTAACGATTCAATCTCAACATCAAGCATATGGTAGTCAAACCCTGCAAAAAGGTAATTTCGGTAAGGTGTTTTATAAATTGCTGTAAGTTGAATTTTTGATGCAGGGGTTGTAAATAATACATCGTTTAAAACAAGAACCCCATCGTTTACCTTGATTTCACCAGTAATATCTTTAGCAATTTCGTTACCAAAAAGTACTTTATTGATATTTGTGTGAAGTGTAAAATCTATCCCTTTGGGAACCATGAAAGGTCCGGTAGATGAAGTTTGAGCCGTTGAATCTGAATTACCTATACCGCTAGTAAGGGTCATTAGTTTAAGAACATCCGTTTGTTTTGACACAAAATTGAAGTTACCTCTTAATAGCGAGTCCTTTTTGATAAAAGATTGAATATTGGTAAGCGTTCCTGACAAGCTGAAATCGGACTTATCAATTGCAAGTTTACTCTCTTTAATGTTGAATGTTTGAGGATCGAAATCCATTTTAATGGATGGAATCTTAATAGTATCAGTAAGCATTGAAGTTGTAATAACTCCTTGTTCCATATCCAAGAACCCTTTTGCATTCCATTGAAGGAAAACATCTTTTTGAGTTGGGTCATTGGTAATGTCAGAATTCATTTTTATTTTGCCAATCTTAACCGAATTGCTTTGTCCCATCTTTATATCCAAACTCTTACCCGAGTAAGCAAATTTGATTTTTGGTTTGGTAGAATAATCTGAAATATCAGCTTTTACTTCACCTTCGTCCATTTTTACAATGTTGGTGTCCATCTGCATGGCAAGGTTCCTCCCAGTATATTCGATTTTAATGTTTGGAGTTGCCATAAAGTTGGTTACATCGGCATTAAGGTTAGATTTATTCATTTGAACATGCATACTCTTACCCATGCTTGCCTTCATCTTGCTATTGCTGTAATCTAGCAAAATCCTATCCTGCTTTTGAGGTCCTTTTGCAGAATACATCATAAGATCTCCGCTAGGTTTTAGTAAGCCAACTTTCATTGTATCCATGCTTGCCGAAAGGGTATCGAGCGAGAACGAACAGGCAACATCTGGTAACCTAGTTGTATCCATCACATTCGATGTTTCGAGGTTTATAAGCGCATTTCGAAGAAATGCTTTATAGCCCTTTAGAGTTCCAGCCTCTAGATCGTTGGTGCTAATCTTTGTCCCTAGGAATTTTGATATCTTATTTGCTCTATTTGCATTGGGCATCGAGAAGTCAACGGTCGATTTGTTGGTCTTCATGTAGATGGTATCGTAAACCAAATCGAAATTTGAGACGGTTACCGATCCAGCAATAATCATTCTATCGATTAGCATCTTTTCCATTTGTGACATGGAGAACGCGGTTCGAATTTGACCCGAGGCATTTCCATTTACCTTCATCTTTAGATCCTTTGGAATCATTGGGGCAAACTCTGCAATATTGAGATTTGCAGTTGAGGTTAAATCGTAATAGATATCGGAAAATAGATGGTTGATAGTACCTCTTGTTCCGAATGAAGATTTAGGGGTATTTGCGCTAAACTGGTTGATTCTGAAAAAAGTGATATTATCATGAGTGATATCAGAGTAAAAGGTGAAATCGCCCTTCATATTGCTTAATGCGATTGGGAAGCCAGCATATTTCATATCTCCTTCATACATTACGATATGCAAATCCATCAACGGCATAACCGTATCACAGTAAAAACCAGTGATCTTACCATCGGATGAGGCAACGCCCTTTAGATCAACTCCCTCAACATAAGACTGGTACGAAGGAGGTATAAGCGCAATAGCGCTTGGAATAGGGAATTTCTCGCTGTTATAGATGATGTTAGTATTTATGCGATTGTTTTTCGAATCATTTTCAACAGTTCCGCTGAAAGTAAGGTTAATGTCGTTTACTGACGCTTGTGACTCACCAAACTCCATCAACATTCTCGATATCACAAACTTTGCTGGCGACTTAAGTTTAATCGATGCGTTTTTGAAGTATTGCTCCCCATCGTAATTAAACGATAATATACAATCGTTTACATTTAAGTTCATGTTCAGCGTATCCGAAATCAGCTTGCCATTAAACTTAACCGCCAGCTCCTTAATATCGGCAAGCATTTTCTGGGTTTTATCGTTATACGAAAGCGAAATATCGTTTAGCTCAACATTCCTAATGTCGATAAGTTTAAAAGGCATTTCAGACTTGGTTGCTTCGGGCGTAGTTTGAGTGGTATCTGGGCGTACAATATCGAAGTTAGCATGCCCACAGCTATCAACATAAGCATTTATCATGCCATCGGCGAGTTGTAAATCGGTTAGTACAAGCTCGTCGCGCTTCCACCAAGCTCCAACATCAACAATTCCAATCAGTTTTTGGGTACTCAATAACGTGTCGGATTGGGCTCCTTTAATCGGATTTATGAAAGTTAAATCGCTTACTCTTAATCCAAACTTTGGGAAAGTGCTAAAGAAGGTCAGTTCAACCTCACCTAGCTCCAATTTGCAGGTAATCGATTTTGCAATTTGCTTACGCACAAATGGGGTTAGCCTTTCAGGCGTAAATACGAACCAAGTTGCAATGCTTATTGCTATAATTAAAAGAAAAAGCACGATTGCAAATGCAACGCCAATCCTTTTAAAAACTTTTTTTATGGACATCTTATAATCTTTTTGAGCGATGATTTCCTATTTGCTGATTTTGGTTTGGGTAAATTCTCCTCCAAAATCATCTTTAAATTTTAATGTGGTTGATGTTAGCGAGGTTACCGTATAATATTCTGGCGATCCCCACGTACCATCATTACTCTTATGTGTAATGGTTAAATCCGCGTTAACAAGTTTCCAGGTAATATCACGAGCTAGTTCTACTGGTTCAGCGTTAAACCAGTATTTTCCGGTGCCTCCTGATATATATTTATAATAATAAGTATCCGCACCATCAATTTGTTCCCATGTACCATAAAGAAGTGATTCATCAAATGAAACTTGATCTTTACTACAAGAGTTAAACATTATGGAAACAGACAAAACTGTTAATACGCAAACAACTAACCTTTTCATAATTTTATTTTTTTGATTTATAATTCATGCCCAGTAAATTCAAATTAATAAAGATTGGCAACATTACTATCGATTCATTTTTCCATGCAATTTTCTTACCTTCTCTGATAGGGAAGTTTCATTTTCAGTGAAATTGGTAAAATAGTTATTAATCATATGATTTAGAAAGAATGAAGGTTTGCCGAAGTCAATTTTTAGTAATTCGTTATAAATATAAGCTCTCACTTCAATCTCTCGGTTTTTAACCTCTTCTAAAATCCATATTGTGCGGGTTATCTTATCATTTGTATTCAACCTTTTAAAAGCTCTTACAATTGCTCCGCTATCTGCTTTTATTAATTCGTCAAATGAAACGGTTTTAAAATGCTTTTTGATTGCATTCTCCTGTCCCGATAAAATCAATTTGTAAATATTTGTAGGCTTTGCGGTAACAATTATTGAAGTATCTTTATTATTGAGGATTGTTTGGGCATAAATTGAATTAGATGTAGCCATCAAAATAACTGCTTTTAGTAATAGAGTAATTCTCATAATATCAATGTTTTATATTCAGGTTTAAGCAGATATGATTTGGCTTAGTGGGATTTAATAAGTTAGCTTTTAATTGTATAAAAATAGTCACAAATTGCAATATAATTAAAAAGTGTCATTCATTTTGTCGAATCAAAACCTATACCAGATCTTTTTAAGATCTAAATAAAAAAATGAAGACGGTCATAAACCGTCTTTGTTCAATTAAAACGCATAAACAGACATTATCTTAAATTATCATTATCTTGTGAAAGACTGGGAAATGAAATTATAATCAAATAATTTGAATCATAAATTATGTACTACATGAAGTATCTGAAATTTTTACCAGTTGTATTACTGACCGCTATCTTTGTTTTATCAGCCTGTACAAAGGATGAATTCAAACCTGACCCTTTAAAAGAGAAGGAGAGTTTGAGTAAGAACTACAGCAAAAATAATGCTGCGGCACAACAAAATGAAGGGCTCATCGTTTTAGGTAACCAGCTTGAAGACCCCTACGCTCTTAAAAACATGAAGAAGGCGTATTCAAATTTAAAGACTGCAAATCCTAGTTTGCCTGACGTTGATATTCAGCCAACCCATCTGTACTTGCGATTCTTACCCAGTAACGAGGAGGAGTGGGGATTGCTTAAATCGGATACCTCCTTGGTTCTTTATGATTATCCGTTAAATTTTGAAATCACAAATCTTGGCACATACTATCAAGACCCATCAATAGCAGATTCTGCAATAAACTTGGCAGTACTGCGTAATACCCATAAAGAATACTATTCCAAACGTTCCCCACGAATTGCTCTATGAAGTATATATTCCCGTTGATGATATTACCAATTCAAAGGGCTCGCCAGAAATGAGTCAACTGCTAGTTGACTTGGAGTACGAATCGGTAGTATTAACCGGAAACTTACCAGAGAAAGGGTTGTTGCCATCTAAATGGACACCGAAAGGAACAATAAAGGTTTGGGACGAAAACATGAGCACCACAACGTACACACAGGTGTTCGACCACTGGGAGTACTATGATTGCAATGGGGGAGGACCTATTGAACCATTGATGCGAAATCAACGCATTGCTCAATATCCACCGGTTGAACAGTGTAAGCGAGCAGTGTACCGTACTGTAGCTACACCTACACTAGGCTGTTATGTTCCCGTTAAAGGGGCGAGCGTTCATGCCCGATGGTTTGTTCATATAGAAAGGGATTTAACCGATGCGAATGGGTACTTCCAGACCTCACGGTTCAGGTACGAGGTGAACTATGCCATTAAATGGGAGAGAGCAGACTTTGATATCCGAAGCGGAAATTGGGGTCAAGCATGGTATAACGGACCAAAAAAGAAAGGTGACTGGAATCTGAATATAAATAAGGGCGGAATGTCATGGGTGTATGCCCACATTCATCGTGGTGCTTGGACGTATTATTACAATAATACGTATGGTATAAAATCACCCCCCAAAGATGGAAAATTGTTTAAGCAACGTATCCATATCGGTGCGATGAACAAGTCGGGTAGGTCTCACTATTACGACTTCAATAAGTTCTGGCTTTTTCCGCAAATAAAAATTTATGCTTATGACACCTATGGTAATCAGTGTTCAAGCGTTGATCTTTTTGGAACAGCCGTTCACGAGCTTGCCCATGCCTCGCACTGGGAGATTGGTTACTCGTACGGTCAATATGCTCTCGATGCAATTTTTTCCGAACCATTCTTGCCAGAGAGCTGGGCGCAAGGGGTAGAAGCGGTAATAACGGCTTCAATATATCCGAAAATTGGTTGGGCACAGGATCAATCTGTATTGCTCAGGGATATTTTGGGAAAAGGTGGTTACACACCTATTGTTTGGGATATGATGGATACTTATAATCAAAGGGATTATGGAAACGGTTATCCAATAGATTGCGTGAACGCTTATACCCTGACTCAACTTGAGAATTCCCTGTATGGTCATTTTACTTGGACAAGTTGGCGCGATGCCATTAGGGGCAATTACAATAATCCCACGAAGATTTATATAAACGAGTTATTTGCTAACTATTAATAGGAGGAATACCATGAAATATCTAATAGCAGGAAGTATTGCCTTAGCAATAGTATTGTTGGGCTGCCTTAAAACTTATAACGATACTTATGTGGTTATAAATGATACCAGCAAACAGGTTAGAATCGAAGCTTATGTTGTGGAGTCAGCTAAAAAATATAATGAAATTCCTTATCTTGAAGAAGTTATTGATATTCAACCTAATTCTAAATTTATTATTAGAAAAGGAAAAGGTGAAGAATATCAACCACGTGGGATTTTTAAATTTGAGATTATTGATTCTGTAAACATTATATTTAGCAATCAAAGAATTATCAGATATAAGTGCAACAATGTTGTCGATTTGGTATTTATTTGTAACGATAAGCGTAATATTATAAACTATAATGAATATTACGATAGAAGTTGTGGTAAACATGAATGCACCCACACTTACACCATAACTGAGGCAGATTTTGAATCGGCTGAAATAGTTAAGTAAACGAACCTGTTTTAAACCCTCGTTAGTTTT
>JANYLA010000153.1 GCA_025361485.1 Bacteroidales bacterium | reverse complement strand
GCTCCATCGCCGTTATTTGTAACATCTACCTTGCCTTCGCCAGTTTGAACAGGATTGAATTTATGCTGAGCAAGTGTAAGGCTAGTTTGTAGTTTCTTGCTATCACTGCCATCGGTTTGAAGTTTCACCTCAATTCCCTTTCCTGCCTTTACGTTTATGGCATATTTTGAGAATGCCAATAGACTAAATGAGATCTCCTGAGTACTCATCCAGTAATCCTTGCTGAGCTGACCCGATAAATCTTGTAGTAGTGGCATAACCTTTTCGTAATCTTTTAGTAGAACAAGAGCCTCTGCAACCATGGCTTTATCGCGGGTTTGCGAGCCATAGGTGTAGCCCATCTCCCTGTAATCAGATATTTCAATGGCTTTACCTTGAATCAAACTCTTTGATGCCTCAGGATTTCCTGCCAATGCGTAAGCAGCGGCTAATCGGTAACGAGCATTTATCGATAGTGATGGGTATTCGCGTAAACGGTTCATGGCTCCTAGCTCAGGGACTTTTGCAAGAGCAAGGGTGTAGAGCCGATATGCCTGCATCAAATCGCTGTTATGGTAATCGCTACTTGATGAGGGTGACCAAGTCAACGCTCTTTGGCGTTGATACTTCTTCCAGCCCTCCATGATGCCTGCAGGAGCGCTGAAACCCAACGCTTCCGCTTCGAGAATGAAGTGACCTGCATAGGTGGTTGCCCACTCATCGGGTTGTTGATTGCCCGACCAGAGCGATAATCCACCATCGATAGTTCGGAAAGTCCTTATTTTATCCAAACCATAGCGAACGTTCTCTTCTGCTTTTTTGCGAGTCTCAATATCAAAATCACCTAGTTTGCTGATGAAAAGTTGTGGAAATGCTCCAGAAGTTGTTTGCTCTAAACATCCATGAGGATACTCAATAAGGTATTCTAATCTTCGACCTAGGTCGATGGGAGGAATTGTGCTGAACTCAAGCGATGCCTTGTTCGTTCCCTCCATTCCGAATGCCTTGTATGTAGGGTTCCATTTCTGCTTTGGATTCAGAACTATCTCCTGAACAGTTGTCATCGGAGGATTTGGATTCCTAACATCTAACTCAGTTTCATGGGTTGCCTCTTCGTTACCACTGGTTGCAATTACTTTAACTCTAGCAATCCCTAGTTTTGATGCTACCTTTAGATTAAACTTCACTACCTGATCACCGATATCTGTAAAGTTGATAGTCTTCTGCATCTCGCCTATAGGCTGAAGCAGATCATTCATCTCCACTTTGATTTTAACAGTCTTCACCTTTTTGTCCATGGCAAAAACGGTAACTGGAAGTACAACATCTTCGGTTGGTCCAAGAACCCTTGGTAGGGTCGATAGCACCATCAGAGGTTTACGAACAGGAATCGTTTTCTCTGAATTACCGTATGCTCCCTCTTTGGCTGCAACAGCCATAACCCTTACCGAACCGATATAGTTAGGCATGATAAAGCTGATCTTCTTTTTCTCACCCTTATCAACGCTAAATGGTCCGAAATACTTAACAACGGGTTTGAATCGATTGGCTGTTTTATCGCCTTTGTTAACCAACGCCTCATCACCACCAATGGAGATAATGCGTAGCATTTTTCCAGCATCAGCACCCATAACCATATCAAATAGATCCCAAGTTTTTACGCCAAGTGCTTCGCGAGCATAGAAACGATTCCAAGGATCAGGCGTTTTGAAACGGGTTAAATCGAGCAACCCCTCATCAACCATAGCAATGGTAACGGTCATGGCTTTGCCATCTTTTTCCGAAACGGTTATATTAACCTTCTTTTCCGGTTCCAGCTCATCAGGTAGTGAGATAACTGGATTTAGATGTGTTTCAGGATCAACTATCATCAATGGAACAATTCCATATAATCTGATTGGTAAATCGTTTACCGTTTGACCGTGAGGTTGGATAAATGTTGCATGTACATAAACATTTGGGGTCATCTTATCGGTGACCTTAAAGGAGAATTGAGTTTCACCTTTCTTTGCTTCAACCCAGTATGTCTCAAGTACATTTATTCCATTCTCGATGCTTACAAATACATTTCCTCCCTCAGCCGTAGGGATGGTTAGATTTACATTTTCTCCAACTTTATACTCCGGCTTATCCGATGAGAAAACGAGCATACTGGCTGCTTCTGGGTTTCTATTGCGATCGCGTTTAACCCATCCTGGCCAATCGAAATAAGCGGTTGTGCTAGATGCATGTCCTCCTTCGGTATCAATTACCCTAATCAGGAATCGACCCCATTCGGGCTGGTTAATTCGAAGCGTATATTCCCCTTCGCCATTAGATCCTGTGCTAACAAAGCCACGTTGAAGTATTCTTGAGTATGAGTTTGAAACGTAATTTGATAAATCCTCAGAATTTTGTTCCCACCACCATCTCCAGTCGAGTTTATAGATTTCCACCTTAAGATTACTCCTCGAAACAGGTTTACCATCAGCATTTACAGTAACCACTTTTACTTTTTGATCGGTGTCGGTAACAAACATCTTACCTCGGGTTCCGGGGTCGGGCATCCTAACACCTACATAGGTTTCGAATGGGTAGTATGGCATCGAGAATTTATCGATGCTGAAATTTCCACCCTCTTCAAAAACTCTCACTTTAAAGTTTGCTTTAAGAATACCTGGCGCAGCAGCTTTTACATCGATACGCGGACTAAATGAAGTCTCTCCATTCTCGTTAAGCATTCCGTCGAATAGACTCTGTTCTTCTGCTGAGAATGAGCGAGCGCCATCGTCAAATGAGTAATCCTTGTAATTCTTAAATGATGTGGTTGATGCGCTAAGCGTTATTTCAACTTTTGCCTTTAAATTTCGTGCGGGTGCACCATGCAACCATTTTGCGCTAAGGCTTGCATTGATATTGCGATTCAGCTTCAGCTCATCGACCCCAAAATCGAGATTCAACTTTAGTCTGTTAGGCATTATCGTCTCTACCCTTACAGGCTGCGTGAATGTTGCTCCGCCAATCTTAACCCTTGCAGTATAACTCCCTGTAGGAGCATCCTGTGCGGTAGCAACTGGGAATGCGTAAACACCATCAACGCTTGTGGTTGATATAGTCTTGTAAACCACCTGACCACGCGGATCGAGCAGTTCAAATGATGTTGGATGATTCTCAGGTAGAGTTTTGTTCTTATCTTCCAACACAAACGAAATGAATAGCGTATCGCCCGGACGCCAAACGCCACGCTCACCGTAGATAAATCCTTTAATTCCTCGTTGAACGGCTTCGCCGGATATGTCGAAAGCGCTAAGCGATAGCGATGAGCCATCATCTAATTTTAGGTAACCACGTTGAGTTCCTTGCTTCGCAATCAGTAGAAAAGGCTTGTCGGGTCCAGCAAAGGTTACTTTATAAATACCATCGCCATCGGTTGATCCCGTTGCCATAACCCGATGCTGATAATTAAAAACCTCGATATTAACCCCCGAAATAGGTTTGGCGGTGAGAAGGTCGGTAACTACAAAAACAGCTGAGCCATCGGTACCCTTTTTAGCAAGGATACCAAGGTTTGAAGCTAGCACGTTTTTACGAACCTCTCTGTTGCGGTAGTACGAGACATTACAAGGATTATCGCGCTCCTGCCAGTTGTAGCTCTCGCCATCCTCATAATAGTACCCTTCATCATAATCGTAGTAATACGATTGGTGCGAATCATCACCTTCATCGTAGGTCTCTGTATTTATTTGAATTGGTTCGGTTTTGGTCTCCCCATCACAGCCGTATGCTGAATAGCTCTTGCGAAATGATATTTTGACCTGATAGATTGCTCCAGGTTCTGTGCTAATCATCTTCGATAGGTCGATATGGAAAGTATTCCAAGCGCCATAATCAATTTCTCCACCAGCGTTGAGAAGAATGGTTTTCTTAAGGAGCATTCGCCCAACCCGATGTAATTCACTGTTGCCTGAGAGAGTATTGACTTGCAGGAACTGTGCAATATTATCTTCGAAAATTCTGATAACCTCAACATCTACTGCTTTTAGACTTACTGCTTGGAATGGGAAGAGTAACCCTTCGGATGATGGGATAATTACCCCTTCGCCGATCATTTTTACTTCGGGCTTAAACACCTCAAACTGAACAGGAAGAACTACTCCCTCGCCAAGTTTTTGTCCGCCGTAACCTCTGACTCCTTCAGCAACGCTGAAGTTGAATGTACCATTCTGACGGTTTGCGGGATAAACTTTTACCACATTCCCCTCGGTAATCATTCGTAAATCGGAAATTTCAGTGCATGTAATTAAACCAAGTAAGTTCTGATTCTGATCCAGCGGTTCCGAGAAACGGATTTCAACGTACTGATCGGGGTTTTGGATTACCCGATTTGATAGTATTCTGAAATC
>JANYLA010000112.1 GCA_025361485.1 Bacteroidales bacterium | reverse complement strand
GATTTCCAGACTCCCGAGCAACATCCCAAGGCGCTTCGGGATAGTTTAAATTGATTGCGCTACTCAACCCTAATGGGAAGCAGAATTTTTTTAACTCTTTTGCTTTTACAATAGTCTCCTCAATATCCCAACTATCAGCATTTAGAATTGAAACTCTTTGTACCTCTGCCGATGATGTCTTTGACCAGTCAGGTAGAAGTAGTAAGTTTTGCGAATACCCATCTTTATCTTTTGCCTGAACACGACAGTTTTTAGGCTTAAAAACATCAGCCGAAAAGAGCGTACCATTATCTCGAAGTATGATTTGTGGGTAAGCAGGACCAAAACTAAACAACGATCTAAAGGCATTCATTTGAAATCGACGAATCATAGGCGAGCGTAAGAACCTATTTACTTCGGGGTCGTTAACCGGTTCTACTTCTTCGTTGCCATTAACATCAATCGACTTAATATTTACAGGATAAACCCCTTGCGATAAGCACAGTTTTGTTTTATAATCAATAGCGCTAATAAGCGCAGGGCTAGTCTTTAAATACTTTTGAGCAATAACATTTGGATAATCGTTGTTAGGATCAAACCACTTTGCTACTTCAACATTACCAACGCTAACTGTTTTCTCTTCGCTCGGAACTGTTGACCTTGACTCTTGGTTCTTAGGCTTTGATGTTATAATAGCATTACTTATTACAACAAAGTTTGGATTTCCTTTTTTATCAAAAGTTATATCGCTCATAGATTTACTCTTTTACCGTTGAAATGAATAATTGCCCAAATGCTAACCGGGTAAACATGACCAATGCTTTTGTGATTTTCATCAACTGCTAAAAAGCCACGCTTAGCTTGTTGTTTCATATTCATTCTAAGCCCTGTTGCAATGGCTCTGTTTAAATAAACATAAGAACCATCATCAATTGAGAACCCAACTGAAAAAGTTTTCCGGCTTGAATCCTCATTTATTTTATGATCTATTTCGTGCAGTACTTCAATGATATGAATGGTATCAGCCATTTGTTGTTTTTTATTCAAAAAAACGATTTGAACGCCCCAAAAAAAAGGACACTGTTAATTCTCATTTTTTTAAGGCTATTTTTTTAAGCATTAATTTTTTAACCTTAAAAAAAGGGGGTTAAACTATCATTTTCACAGTTCAGTGGCCGTGCTCGCCCTATGATTTTAGGCAGTTGCCCATTTGTTTCCCCGATATATTAATTGACTGTAATTAATTGATAATAAAGAAAAAGCGCACAAATAGTGCGCTTAGTCATGTGTGCAATGGCAGTTGCTATATACGTGCAGGGATGTGGTTGCTCGATCGCTTCTTGAAGTAATTTATATATATCCAAACAATCTTATCAGCAGCATCGGTTGAGTGGGTGGCTTCTTCAGGTGCAACAGATGAACGTTTATGCTCGCTGCTTTTATCCTTGGAGAACTTACCATCCTTTTCGATTACTCTTGTATTGCTTAACGCAATGATAAAAGACTTACAGTTGTTACCATTGATACGAATCTTTGGTAGGTTCTTGCTGTTTTCTTTTAGGATGTTAGACCAAAGCAAGTACTTCTCGTGGTGTGGAGGTTCCTTACCAGGGTAATCAATGATAGATATATTCCAATCATTCTTAATAAATCTATCAATCATCTGAGAGTTGTATGTCTTACTACTGTTCGCCCTGCCTTCATCACCATACTTATCCTTAAAGAAGAATACAGTCTTATTGTACTGCTCGCGATAATAGTTGCAGAAGTTATCGACCAACTCATCAATCATTACTTTGCCAGTCTCAGGCTTAACGTAGAACTCATTCAAGAAGTTAAACGTTTCATAATCCTTTTCAACTCTGTTGTTATACTGACATGACAATAAGAAAGATATGTTGGCTCCTAAGTCTGATACAACATAAATTGGAGCAAAAGGATCGCAATCACCATCGAACTTACTACTTGGTGAACCTAACTTTGAGAAGTTATAGTTCAGCGAATCAAGGTATGAATAGTCGTATGAATCGTAGTAGAAATGCTTTTCAGTGTCAAACTGATAATAAGCATCTTCAACCTTATCGATAACCATATTCATGATTTCAATCATGAATGTTAATGGTGGAAGCGTTCGATACTGCTCTTTAATGTATGATAGCCCAACGTTATTGATATTATCAAATGCATTGGCCAGTGTAAACAAAACACCATCCTTACTGATAAATGGAGTAATTTGCTTTCTAATCCTTGCTATCTCATTCCATTGAGCTTTAAAATCGTTTGGCTTATCAATGCTCAATAGTTCAATCTGCATTCGAACAATCCTGTTCCAAACATCAAACAATCTTATTCCGGCTTCCTCTTCGTAGTATTTAGCAGCATCTAATATCCATTTACCTTCAGCAGTGTATGGCATTGATGTGCTATGGTGTGAACCATGATGAAATGAGATATTACCAAACTTATCGAGGTTGCCACGATTAGTAGCATGAATCTCTTTATCGTACCTATCTTTAATAATGGTTAGCGACTCATCGGTTATTTCAAAGTCAGTGTTTAAACCTCGGCTCATCCCTTCTCTATCCTGTGAGGCAAGATGAAATCCAACAGCACCTCGAGGAGTGCCAAATGTTAAGTATCTCGAAAAGTCTTTGATTGGTGCTTCGTAAGGTAGTTTCCATGATAAAGGAGGTTTCTCGCCAAGGAAATATGATTTACCTCTAATGTAACCCAATCGTTCAAGGAATGATATTGTTGGTGGTAAAGTTCTTTGTAGTAGTTGAGCGTAAGTTTTACCTGTAATAACAGAAGATGAGCGAGGCATATGCTTAATGTTTCGCTGAACCTTCCAACCTATTATATTTGATTTTCCTGTTCCACGACCCCAAACTTGAAACTCGTGTTTAGGAGCCATAATAACAGACTTTAGCTGTGCCGGGTTAAATAGTATCTCCTTTGCGCTCATACTATTTATTCATTATGTCCTCTGCTTCAACATCGGTAATCTCACCACCAAGGATATCGGCCAACTTCTTACGACTAATTGCAGGAAGATTGTCGATTTGGTTCATATCAATCTTAACCTGATTGCCATCAATAGGTATAACCATGTAGTAGTTGTGGCTTTGCAAATCCTCTTCGGTTAGCTCTTCGGCTTCCTCACGATCTAAACCTTTAATCTTGATTATATTGGCAATAGCCCTGTTCATTTCAGTAGTATCGTGGTTCTTTGCTGCCAGTTGAAACGTTCTCATTGCCAACTCCGAAAGAATATACCTTTCAGCATCTTTTGAGGTTTTAGTTACCTCACCAAATAAACGCTTTGCGTTTTGAACATCGCGATAGTATTGAGCATCAGAAATGCCAAACTTTTGACAAACTAAAGGCCTAGCCTGTTCGGGTGAATGATAGTTACAAAGGAGAGTAAACGTTTCGTTCAACCTCTGCTTTATGTTTATTTCAGTGTCGGTAAGTCTAATCTTATCTTCTCCAAAAACATACCACGCCCAAATACGGTCAATTGTGGTACCTTCAACAAGCACCCGGTTTAAAACTTCTGAGGTATATAGTCGCTTTAGCTGTGTCATACGAAGTATTGGTCAATCTCCTGGTCAACTAACTCCCTACCATTTCGAATTACTTTAAATTCGTTATGATTATCGCGCATATACTTAACCCATCGCCTTACTGATAGGTCGCAGTAGTTTGTCGAAATCTCTTGGGAGTAAATATTCCTTTCTGTTTTTTCGCCTGCAATCAATGCCGATCCTGAGCCTAAAAACAAATCGAGAACTATTTGATTTTTGTTTGAACAGTCAAGCATAGCATCAGCAACCATGTCAATAGGCTTTGGTGTTGGATGCTCACCTAGTGCATCATCTTTACCTCGCAATGAATTTGCCGATGGATATTCCCAAACATTAGTACGATATCGGCCATACTGACCAAGTTCAAAGTTATTGGTATGCTTTGCTTCGCCTTTTTTAAATATGAAAACCAATTCATGCTTTGAGCGATAGAATGTTCCCATTCCACCATTATCTTTTGCCCAAATGCAAAGGTTCATAAACCGAGTAAACACGCTTTCGCCTGCAGTAACTATTTCATAAATATGCTTCCAATCCATGCATATATAATGGATACTGCTATTTTTACTGAATAGGTAAAGGTTTGCAAATACATCTTTTAAGAATTGGATGAATTCAGGTCTGGTCATCTCTCCTGATGCCTCGGAAAACTCCTCATACTTTTGCTTAACAATGTCAGAAATTTTGACATTGTAAGGGGGATCAGTCCAAACCATATCAGCAATATTGCCATTCATCAGCTTAGCAATAGCATCTGAATCTTTGCTATCGGCACAATGAATCCTATGGTTTAACTCTTTTTTAACAGAGATTAGATCGTAAATATCACCACTTAAAGTAATTGGGTTTAATGGCGGAGTATCATCAAAAGGTTGTTCCTCTTCTTCGGTAGAAAGATGCTCGGATTTATATCCGGGCAAAGTTTTAACATCTAATCCAAGTCCGTTTAAATCGATATCGCTAAATACCTCTTCAAGTATTTCAATATCCCAAATACCAACCTGAACATTTGATGTTACATTATACTCTTTAAACTCCTTTTCGGTTAGCTGCCGGTTTGGAACTCTAACGTCAATAATCTCATCGCCACGACCAACAGCGATAAGAACCTTAATTCGCTGATGCCCTGCAATAATTTTACCATCAGTATTTATTGCAGGGATTTCAACAAGATTAAACTTCTCGAGCGATTGTATTAACTGCTGTTTTTTCTCTTCAGTTAATTTTCTAGGATTAAAGTCGTATGGAATTAGATCAGAAACTTTTCGTTTTTCAGTACTCCACTCAAGTGCTATCATTTTAACCCTTTTAATATTTCACCAATTTTATTTTTGCGCTCAACCAAAAGGTTTAGTTCACCTTTTAGCTTATCCTTTTTAGGACCATCAGGTGCTTCTTTTAGCTTGCTTTTTTTCTTGCTGATAGATGAAATAATGTTGTCGTGTGCTTGTTTTAGCGCAATAACCTCATTTGCGCTTAACTCTGCTCCTGGTTTGGGAAGAGGAATATCTTTTGCAAAAATTTTATTAATAAATTCACCAATTACCGATTTATCTTCAGGCGTTTTTCCGTTCAGTAAGTCAACAATCTTTTTATCGGTAACGATAATATCGATCGTTAAACTTTCAATTTTGGATTTAATCTCTCTACGCTTGGCTTTGCTTTCATCATCGTTTGAGGTACCAACCTCATCGTACTTTTTATGCTCAAGCGCACGGTCAACATAAAGTTTGTGCTTTTGCTTTTTAAACTCAATAACAGGATCGGAATACTTTTTACCGTTACTATCATTCTCAACATCCTCTTGCAAAGTTGTAGATGAGTTGCCATGTAAATTATGGTCAATAGCTAAATCGGTATCATCTTCAACTATTTCGGCTTCGTTTATTCCAGCAATTTTAAATAGATGATACTTTAGGTGTTCCAGTTTATCTTTTGTTTCGATACCCCTGTTAATATGCTTAAGTAGTGACCTATTATTACCATACTTGGTAAGTAATAAAATGCCTTCGTTAAAGTTGTAACCGCCTTTAATCCAGTTTTCGACTTGTTTCTTAATATCTTCCATGGCTATAATTATTTGGTTTATACAAAGTTTTAAAATGGCAACTGCCTAAAAAAGGACATCCCTGCAATGGGAGTTTGCAGGGATGTAGCAGCCAAGGAACGAGCCATCGAACTCAGCTAGGATTGGGAAGCGGTTTTTCTTCAGTTTGCTTTTTGCCTTTAAGCCTTAGATATGGAATACCTGACTTATAAGCAGCATCAACCTGTTCGAGTGGTAAATCAGAATCGGAAAAATCAATTGTTTTGCCATTGCTTAAAACCACCTTTCCGGGTTTAATGCCTATCAGTTGATATTTATCTTTCCACATGGCAAGTAGGATTAAACTGCAGCAGTTAAAGGAATAGTACCTGTGTAAATGAAAGGAGGATGATTACTCTCTGTCATAAACGTTAAGGTATTTCCTGCACCAGGATTATCCTCACTCGATTTTCCTGTTGTACCAGGAGCAGTATCTAGAGTTGCAGGAAGTGCATCAGTTCCTACAATACGCATAATGCCGTTACGATCCTTACCAATAAGTATCAAATCTTTGTTTTTCATCAAAGAGATGTTACCAAGTTTTTCTGCACTGTTTTCAGGAAGAAATACTTCAAAGGTTTGCTTGTAGCATTTCCCTTTGCGTGGCCCAACTAATTCCCACTTAACCTCTCCATTGTTAAGAATAGTTCTACCATGTAGAAACTTCTTACCGGTTTTCATGGCAAAACTACCTGTGTACTCCATAAGTTCATCAGGAGTTGCAGGAGTTGCTTCAAAAGTAGGCCAAGTTAAAATGTCTTGTGGTTCAGCAAAGTAGAAATCTTCAAAAAGACCTCCTATATTGTCGTTTCCGCTGTGTAAAGCATCGG
>JANYLA010000066.1 GCA_025361485.1 Bacteroidales bacterium | reverse complement strand
GCCACTGGCTATTGGTTAAGCTGGTTGGGTATTTTATCATCGCCTGTTCAAATTGGTGTTTGCGCAAGCTCAGAAAAAATTATCGGATTAGCTAATCAATGGCCTTATTTCTAAGCAACTAAATTCAAACAGGCTCTTAATATCCATAAGAATAATATCAATTTTGTTATTTTTGAATTCTTCAAGAGCTTGAACACCGTCCTTTGCTCTTATTATCTTAACCTCTGTCCCTTTGAGCAAGGCCACCAAATATTTAAAATTACTCTCTTCATCCTCGGCAATTAGAATGGTTTTTCCCTTCCAGAGTAAATCAAATTCGTTATACTGATTAACTGATGCTTCCCAATGATTTAATTTGGTTGATAAATCTTGATAAGGGATTCGAAAAAAGAATGTTGATCCATTATTAATTTCAGACTTAACCCAAATTTCACCCTTCAATAAAGTAACCAAATTCTTGCAAATGGCTAACCCCAGGCCTGTGCCCCGATATAATTTTTTTTTATCTATTTCACCCTTTGAGAATCGATCAAAAATATATTCTTGGTGTTCCGCTGAAATTCCAATACCAGTATCCTTAATATAAAACTGAATAAAGTTGTCTGATTTTTCATATCCAAACTCGATATTACCATGATCAGTAAACTTTAGAGCATTTTCAATTAAATTGCTAATAATTTGCTTTAGCCTATTCTCATCGCTCTTAATGTAGAATACTTCTTCGTTTACATTGCTCGACAGCTCTATAGCAATGCTCTGTTTACTAATCTCCTTTTTTGATTCGTTAAAGGCAAGATTGATTTTTTTGAGTAATTTATTTAGATCAAACTCAGACTCACATATTGATATTGTACCTGATTCAATTGATGAAATATCGATTATGTCTTCAATTAGCTTAAGAAGCGAATTCGTATTGTTCTGAATATGCTCTGAGTATTCTTTTCTAGTATCAGCATCAATACTACTATCGGTTATCAACTGCGAAAATCCGACAATAGCATTCATCGGAGTTCGAATCTCATGCGACATGTTTGCAAGAAATGATGATTTAAGCCGGTCGGACTCCTCGGCATGGTTTTTTGCAATAACAAGCTCTGAGGTTCGTTCATTAACCAATCGTTCTAAATTCCATCGGTGCTTTAAAAGCTCATCATTTTGAGTAATAATTTCATTGTTCTTTTCTGAAATTTCCTCTTTCTGAAATTGAACCTCCTTTAGAAGATTATCTTTCTCAATATTCGTTTCAGTCAAAGAATCGTATGTTCTTTTTCTAACATATTCAGTTGCAATGGCTAGTAATGTAGTGCCAATAAAGGTTGCAATAAGTTTTTTTTCCAGGGCATCGCTGTATTCAACCATAAAGTTGGGCTGAATATAAAAAAGAATCATCGTTATGGTTAATAGCAAAGCAATGAATACAGACCCCATTCTAAGTCCGAGAGTAAACAATGAAAGTAAAGGGAATACGTACATCCAAAGAAAAGTGGTCTTATCTGATCCGCCTGAAACAATCAAATACAGTTCAAAAAGAAACATCATCAAAACAATAGCAAAACCTGCAACAAGATACTTTTTGCTCAACCAAAAGTAAAGTTGTAAAATAAGAATAAGAAACAAAAAAGACATCACCACAAAAGCGTGAATAAACGAATGTGCCAAAAAACTCTTTAAACCAAAGTAGACCAAATAAAATGTTCCAATAAAGCAAAAGAGATTAAAAATTACCGTTTTGTGAATATGCTCTTCTTCAAAGCGTCCAGATAATCCGCCTTTTAAAATCTTTTCCAAAAAAAACTTCATCTGATTTATACTTCTCATCGTATTCGTCATTTTGAATTGAGCAATCTACAATTGAATAAAGTAATAACAAGAAAAGCATATCAAGTAATTGACTGACTAGAATTATTGGTTGATTAATAAACTTTTAAACTCCATAAATGGCTTTCCGATGTCCTACAAATCAATAATTTTATTTTTTAGGGCATACTTCACCAAATCAACGGTGGTAGTGAGTTCGAGCTTCTGCATTATATGGTTTTTATGCGATTCAACGGTTCGAACGCTGATAAAAAGTTTATCGGCAATTAGCTGGTTGGAATATCCTTCGGCCACAAATCTTAATATTTCTAGTTCACGGGTAGTTAATTTCTCGTCCTTGAGGGCATCAAAACGCTCAGGATCTTTAACCTGTTTTAGGTAGCTCTTTAAAATTATATTGGAAACATCTTTGCTGAAATATTCATTCCCTTTGTAAACCTCACGGATAGCCTCAAGTAATTCCTCACGAGTTATATTTTTGGGAAGGTATCCTTTGGCTCCAGCCTTAATAGCATTGAAAATAAACTCCTGATTAGTGTACATCGAAAGCATAACTATTTTTATTGTTGGGTATTGGCTTGTAACAATTTTAGTTAGCTCAATTCCAGATATCTCTGGCAGCGATATATCAACAATCATTACATCGGGAATTGGAACTTCGGGTCTTACAATTTTTAGCCTTTCAATAATGCACATGGCATCGCAAGCCTCAATAATTACCTCAATATCATCAATTCCAGTAAGAAGCGATCGAATTCCATCCCTTACAATTTGATGATCATCAACTAAAGCAACCTTTATTTTCGCCATTGTTACACTTTTTGTTTTGAAAAAATTGGAAATTCAGCCTGAATCTTCACTCCATTCCCTTTTGAAGTTATGATCTCGAACTTCCCATTCAGTAAATTAACTCTCTCCTTCATATTGTATAGCCCATTTCCCGATTCATAGCCTCTTGTTGAATCAAATCCAGAGCCATTATCCTCAATGTGGAGATAAAGTTTGGATATATCAGAGAAAATTGAAATTACAGCACGCGAAGCGCCCGAATGCTTAACGATATTATTTAGTGCCTCCTGTGAAATTCTGTAGATATACGTTTTGAGCAATTGATTGAACGATTCGGGTAATACACCAATAACTAACGACACATTAATTCCGGAGTTCGACTCAATTTCGATGCACAGATTTCGTAGAACTACGGCTAAGCTGAATTCGGTAAGCGCAGCAGGCATCAGATTATTCGACATTCGCCGCGTTTCCTCAATGGTTTGATTAAACATCTGCTTAACCGATTCAACTGTTTTACGCTGATTGCCAACTTCCTCCAGCGGAATACTCTCAAGCTTAAGCTTTATTGCAACAAGGGTTTGCCCAAGACCATCGTGCAGTTCCCTCGATAAGCGCTGACGCTCCTGTTCCTGTCCATCGATAACGGATCTCATCTGACGCAAACGCTCGGTATGCAGCTCCTCCTCAATGGCCTTTCGCTGTGAAATATCACGAATCACAAGAGATTCCACCTCCTGTCCATGAAAGATAACCCGGTTTTTCTGAACTTCGACGGGTATTTTTTTTCCAAACTTTGTTTTAAGAATAGCCTCAAACGAAAATATTGAATTCTGCTGAGCTGTAATGTAGGTCTCCTCATCTATTAAAAGATAATCTTGAGGAGATTTCTTAACCAATTCATCCTCTATATAGCCAGTAAGGTTGCTTAAAGCATGATTCACAAGCACCGGAGTGCCCGTTTTGTGAAGAACAATTCCATCGATAGTTGCTTTATAGAAATGCGTTAAACGCTGTTCACGCTCCTTTAAGCTGCTAGTAGTGTGCTTGATTTGAAGAATCATCTTGTTAAAAACCTGGGTCAACATACCAATTTCATCGTGATACACAATTGGAAGTGTTTGCTCAAACTGTCCATCTCCAACCCCTTTAGCTGTTTCGGTTAATCGAACCAATGGTGCGGTAATTCTTTTACTCAGAATAAACACGCCAACCGTTAAAAAAACAAAAACCAAAAAGCTGATAAGAAGTATTCGTTCGCCAAGCAAAAGTATTGGCTGAATGGCCTCTCGATAATCTATTTCGGCAACAATAATCCATCCTAAATCAGCAATACGAACTGGACTATAAGCACTTAGCACCTTTTGACCGCGATAATCAATCGTCTTTTTAACGCCTGATTGTCCCTGCTGAGCATTAGTTATGATTTGGGAGTTGTAGCTAACCGAAAGGATCGATTTTTCCATGAAACGCGATGAGCTTCGAAGCAAGTTATCGGTGCCAACTAAATAAACCTCTCCTGTTTTTCCTAAGCCCTTATCAGAGAACTGCTCTGCCATGATATTGTTTATGGCTTTATCAGAAATTTCGAGGAAAATAACCCCAAGTAAAACGCTATCGTTACTATAAATGGTTGAAGCTATAAAAGATGAATAATCGTTAACCAACGAACTCTTGGTAAGGTCTTGTAATACGACCTCTTTAGTTCTAATTGCTTTTTGATAAAGATCGAAAAGCAATGTATTTTTCAGATTTGAAGAAGAGTATGCTGAAATTTTTCCCGATGAGCTTAACTTAAACGAATGGAGCATACTATTTGGTAATCCAAACGATAAGCTCGAATAAACATCAGCATCCGATAAGTATTCTACCAATTGTTTATTAACTATTGAATATCCTTGCTTTTCAAACTTCGGCTCATCCTCCAAAGTGTTAAACGAGCTGAATAATCCCAAAATATTATTGTGGGTGGACAAGAACTTAATATCCCTTTCTCGCTCCCGAAAAAAAGACTCAACTCTAGTTTTCTTCTCCTCTTTGAGTGATATAAGCTGTTGATATGTACGTTGTATCAGCGCCTCGCGAGCCGTAAAGTATGAATATGCTCCAACCAAAACCACTCCAGTAAAACAAAATACCATGGAGTAAAAAAAAAGTTTGGTTCGAAGAGATTTGTAGCGCATCTTCAGCATTTAAGTTTTAAAAGTAATCAAATATAATTTCTTATTCCTCAAATCGCTTGATGTTTCAGCTCTACACCGTGCTGATTTCGGAAATATCTATATTTAATCAATTGGTTTTCGATTGATATTTAACTATTCTCACATTGACATATTGACTTCATTGGCACATTTGTATATTTCTTTTCTGTCAATTATAGCATTATTTATTGCCGTTATCCTACTTTTGAATTCTTAAATTTTGAATTATGATTATTCGAATTCCCTTTGAAATAGTAGAACTTGAACATCAAAGTTATCATATTGTGGTTGACGGTAAAATTGATGATGTTGATTTGACATTTATTATTGATACGGGTGCTTCACGTACAATTATCGATAAATGTTTCTCCGATAAATTAGAAAAATTAACATTGGGTGCTGAAAATCCGATGGCTACAGGATTGTCTGCTGAGGAAATACCCGTTGAACTATTCAATGTTTCAAAACTCAAAATTGGAGAGGTTATATTCAATGATGTTCAATTATTAACGGCCGATTTAACAGCCATAAACGTGGTATACCTAAATTTAACCGGTAAAAAAATTGGTGGATTAATTGGGTGCGATTTTTTGCTTAAAAAAGTTAAAAGCATAGATTTTAAAAGGAAATTCATAACTATTTCTAAAAAAGAATAATCATTATTATCCTTTATGTCAATCGATTAATCTAATTACTAGTTTACAAATACAGAAAACACGCAAAAAAGAGTAAAAAGCTACTTAAAAGCAATTGTATCATATCTCAAAAAAAATAATATATTTGTGCCCGATAATTTTCGGAAAAAAATAAATATTCAATTCATTAATACAGAGAACAAATGCGGAATAAAGGTGCGATAAAGTTTATTGCTATTGCATTAGCACTGGTTTGTATTTACCAGCTATCATTTACTTATGTTACAAAGCAGGTAGAGAATAAAGCTAAAGCGTATGCTAAAGGTGATTCAAAAAAAGAATTTCACTACTTAGATTCAATATCAACAGAAACAGTTTACAATTTTCTTTGGGTTCGTAAGTTTACCTACAAGGATTGTAAAGAGCGTGAGATTAACCTTGGTTTGGACCTCAAAGGAGGGATGAATGTTACCCTTGAGGTATCGGTTGTTGATCTGATAAAATCATTATCCGATTACAACACCGATCCTTCGTTTCTACAGGCTATAAAAATGGCCGAAACCATGGATCCGAGTAAGGATTTTATTGTTCGTTTCGGTGATGCTTTTGAGAAAATTGCGCCAAATGTAAGACTTGCATCAATTTTCAACACGGTTGAACTTCGCAGCAGAATATCATTCAACTCTACAAATAAAGAAGTTTTGGCCGTTATCAGCAAAGAGGCTGATGATGCAATTAAAAACTCTTTCAACATTCTTCGTACCCGTATTGATAAATTCGGAGTTGCCCAACCTAACATCCAGCAGCTCGAAAATTCAGGTCGTATTCTAGTTGAACTTCCTGGGGTAAAAGAGCCTGAGCGTGTTAGAAAACTTCTTCAAGGAACAGCCAACCTCGAATTTTGGGAGACCTATGAGAACACCGAAATCTACCCATTGCTTGAGCAGGCAAATGCTAAAATTAAGGAGCTAAAAGATGCTGAATTAGCTTTGGCTGAAACCGTAAAGAAATCAACTACAACAGCAGATCAAAAGAAAGAGACATCTACTAAAGGAAAAGGCGATGAGTTAGTAAATATGCTTAAAGAGAAGGAGGGGAAAGACTCTACTCTTGCCAAAAAGGATGTTGCAAGAAACTTTCCCTTATTTTCTATCCTTAGACCAAGTGTTGATCCTAGAAACGGACAGCCTTTTGAATCCGCAATGGTAGGAAGAGCTCATTACAAAGATACTGCTACAATAAATACATACCTTAAACTATCTCAAGTAAGAATACTATTCCCACGAGATTTAAGATTACTTTGGGGGGTAAAGGCAATGGATAAAGCAGAAAGCATTTACGAATTGTATGCCATTAAAACCTACAATAAGACAAAGGCTCCTCTCGATGGTGGCGTTATTACTGAGGCCCGCGATGAGATTGCCGATCAAAAAGGTGGAGCTGAAGTAACCATGGCAATGAATGCTGAGGGTGCAAAAATCTGGGCACGATTAACTGGTGCTAACGTTGAACGGTGCATTGCAATCGTAATGGATAATTACGTTTATAGTGCACCTAGAGTTAATGCTGAAATTACTGGAGGTCGTTCTCAAATTACTGGTGGTTTTACAATTTCAGAGGCGAAGGACTTGGCAAACGTGCTTAAATCAGGTAAATTACCTGCTCCTGCTAAAATTATACAGGAAGAGGTTGTAGGCCCATCTTTAGGTAAAGAGGCTATTAGAAATGGTTTACTATCGTTCCTATTTGCATTTATTGGAGTATTACTCTACATGTCGCTATACTATGGCAGAGCAGGAAACGTAGCCAATATCGCCTTAATGGCAAACGTATTCTTTACATTTGGGGTTATGGCATCTTTAGGTGCAGTTTTAACATTGCCTGGTATTGCGGGTATGGTTTTAACTTTTGCTATGGCTGTTGACGGAAACGTTATTATTTATGAACGTATGCGTGAAGAGTCTCGTGCGGCTAAAGGGGATCAACTCGTTATAAAGGATGGTTTTCAACATGCTTTGTCTGCAATTATTGACGGTCACGTAACTACAATATTAACTGGGGTTGTTCTTTATATATTTGGTTCTGGTCCAGTTCAAGGTTTTGCTACTACTCTAATCATTGGTCTTCTATTATCCCTTTTCACTTCAATCTTAATTTCAAGGTTAGTATTTGAATGGATACAGAAAAGGAATTGGCACATCAGCACTGGTAATAAATATACCATGAATGCCTTTACAAAAACAAAGATTAACTTTATTGGTCTGAGAAAACTTTTCTATGTTATTTCTGGAATAATTATTACCATTGGTATTATTTCTCTTTTCGTTCGTGGGATGAGCATGGGTATTGATTTTACTGGCGGTCGATCATATGTGGTTCGTTTTGATCAGCCTGTAAATACACAGGATATAAGAGTCTCCCTTGAGAAGTTAATGGGTGACGCCCCAGAAGTAAAAACTTTTGGTCCTGAGACCCAAGTAAAAATTACAACCAAATATCTTATAAAAGATAACTCAACCCAAACCGATTCAATTGTTGAACAAAAACTATTCGAAGGGGTTAAATCATTTTACAAAACACCCATAACCTTCATTCAATTTTCGGCTCATGAACAAGGTGTTGTAGTAGGAAGAATGAGTTCTCAGAAAGTTGGCCCAACTGTAGCAAAGGAGATGATCTACAATGCATTTTTGGCTGTTTTCTTCGGCTTATTAATCATCTTTATTTACATTACCATTCGCTTTAAGAATTGGCAGTTTGGGCTAGGAGGTGTTATTTCACTTTTCCATGATACTATGGTTATTATAACCATGTTTACTCTATTTCATGGAATTTTCCCTTTTGCGCTTGAAGTAGATCAATCATTTATCGCTGCAATTCTAACGATTATAGGTTATTCCATTATGGATACTGTAATTATCTTCGATAGAATTAGAGAATATAGAGCGATTCACCCAAAATGGGATTTGAAAGAGAATATCAACGCTGCGATTAACAGCACTCTTGGTAGAACAATCAATACCTCAGGTATAACACTCGTTGTGTTAATTATTATCTTCATCTTTGGAGGTGAAGTTCTTAGAGGTTTTGTCTTCGCATTGCTTGTTGGAGTGAGTATTGGAACTTACTCATCAGTATTCAACGCAACTCCTGTATCGTATGATATCATAATGTGGCAAGAGAAAAGAAAAGCTAAAAAAGCATTGAAATAATATTTTATTAAAACTATTCAAAAAATCCTGCCCAACTAAAGGCAGGATTTTTTGTTACTACTCAAATTAAGTTTATAGATTTGTAATTCTAAAGTCAATAAATACAAAACCACGGAGACACAGAGAACACAGAGTGCTGTTTTTTCATAAAAGATAACGGTCGAAGTAAGTATCTGATAATGCTTGTTGCAAATGAGTTTACCAAATATATTCAGTTTTTTTTATGGGAGCAACGCTCTTCAATTGTAAACGCAAATTCTGTGTTCTCTGTGTCTCCGTGGTTAATTCTTTTAATAATAAATAAACCCAAATGCACTACCACAATCTCCTATTTATCAGCATGACCGAAATACTATTTATAGCGTTTGTTGCATTCCTTATGTTTGGTACAGAAAAATTACCTGAAGTTGCCAAAGGTCTTGGGAAAGGTTACCGCGAGTTCCAGAAAGCTTCGGACCTAATTAAGGAGGAGATTAATAAAGTAACTGAAGATATTAAGAATGAAGCAAACAAGGTAGCTGACGAGGTTAAAGCTAAGGTTGAGGATGAGGTAAAGGAAAGTTCAAAGGATTCAAATCGTTAACCGTTATCCGTTAAAAGCTATTCTTTTACATTCTCCTTCTTTGACTTTTCAGACTTCTTTAACTTCTGAGAATTTCAAATCACTCCCAATATATTCCTGCATTTTAATCTTTTGATTATAAAAATATTACCCGAAATAGAATATCAAAGAATAAAGAGTATCTTTGCGAACTATTTTTAAACTTGTTTTTTGAATAAACTGCTTTGATTCAAAGGAATAGCAGTCAAATTTGTACTATGAAAGATATAAAGAAAAATGTCGGAGTTAAACGCGAGACGCGCACCAATTCCGAAAGTGAACCAAGCAAGGTTTACCAACCACGAACTTTAAAGGCTCGTCCTGTTTCAACCACCAACGATAGCGTTGACAAAGGCTCAGAAACAGAAAACAGTGAATCAACCCCCTTCGTTTCAGAAAAACCAACACGAAAAACTTCTGACGATAGCGCTACAAAGAAGAAGCCTATTGGCTCCTCCGACAGTGACCAAGAGATAAAAAGGTCAATCAAAAAAAGTGATATTAGCCCTAGCGCTAGCAAATCAACCTACACCCCTCGCACAGGTTCATTTAAAAAAAGCAATGAAGATTTTTCTGCCGAAATTGAAGGTGGTATCGAAAAAGCATTGTTAGAAAAAAGAAGCGAACCAACCGAGAGACGTAGGATTGAAAGACCTTCTTTTGAAAAAAATGTAGAACCAACTGAAAGACGTAAGATTGTAATCCCATCAAAAGATCGACGAAACGAGCCTTCTGATAAAGACTTTTCTAGCGAAAATAACTTTGATGAGAAACCATTCCCAAAGAAAGAAAGACGTTTTGAGGTAAAGAAAGTTGAACCAAGAAAAACCTCAAGAAATATTGCCGGCAAATCGACCGGTTACATGTCTACACGTGTTGTAAAAGATAGGGATTCAAGAGGTGAGAACGACGAAAACTCCAGAAGACCACGAACCAGTAACGACGATAGAATTAGGTTAGGCGATAGAACAAAGGATAGAAAACCTTATACGCCAAAACCCGAATCGGATAAAAAAGCTAAGCTGCGCTTAGTTATGCCAACTACTGGCGAAAAAGTTTACATCGATAAGCCAGTGTCAAAACCAAAAAGGGAATATGATGATAAACCTTTCCTTGAGGTTGATAGCGATGGGCTAATCCGTTTGAATAAATATATTTCAAACTCTGGCCTTTGCAGTCGACGCGAGGCCGATGAGTTTATCCAAAATGAAATGATTACCGTTAACGGCGAGATTGTTTCTCTGGTAGGAACAAAAATTGACCCTAACGCCGAGGTTTGTTTTAGAGGAAAAAAGTTAGAGGCTGAGCATAAGGTTTATATCCTGCTCAATAAGCCAAAAGATTATATCACCACTGTTGAGGATCCTAACGCAAAAAGAACCGTTATGGAGCTGATTGAGGGTGCTTGTACTGAGCGTGTTTATCCAGTAGGCCGCCTCGATAGGAATAGTACAGGTCTACTCCTGCTCACCAACGATGGGGAGATGACCAAGAAGTTGACTCACCCAAGCCACATGAAGAAAAAAATCTACCATGTTGGCCTCGATAAAGCGTTAACCCGCGAGGACATGGAGAAAATGATTGCTGGGGTTGATCTTGATGGTGAACTTGTAAAGGCTGATGCCGTTGAATATACCGAAGATTCTGATGGTACTGAGGTTGGAGTTGAAATCCACACAGGACAGAATCGGGTTGTAAGAAATATGTTTGATGCGCTTGGGTATAAAGTTTCGAGGTTAGACAGGGTTTACTTTGCCGGATTAACCAAAAAGAATTTACCCCGTGGCAAATGGAGATTTCTGAATCAGGTTGAAATCAATATGTTGAAAATGAATCGATTTGAATAAATTAGGCGTAAAAATCACCTAAATATTTGAATCTTACATAAATTGATAAATAGACCTATGGCACACAAAGCAGGATTTGTAAATATAATTGGAAACCCCAACGTTGGTAAATCAACCCTAATGAACGCTTTGGTTGGTGAGAAAATATCAATTATCACTAAGAAAGCACAAACAACTCGCCATAGAATTATGGGGATTGTTAACGGAGAAGATTTTCAGATTGTTTACTCTGACACCCCAGGGGTTTTGAAACCTGCCTACAAGCTGCAGGAATCGATGATGAAGTATGTAGAATCAGCACTCGATGATGCTGATGTTATTCTCTACATCACCGATGTATATGAAACACCCAATAAAAATCAGGAATTCCTCGATAAGATTCAAAATCTTGGCGTACCTGTTATTCTTGTAATCAATAAGGTTGACTTAACCTATCAGGAGAAAGTAACAGAGAAAGTTGAACTTTGGAGCAACTTAATGCCTAAAGCGAGAATATTACCCGTTTCGGCGCTTCATAATTTTAATTGTGATGGATTAATCTCCATCATAAAAGAGATTCTCCCTGAAAGCCCTGAATACTTCTCAAAAGAGACTTTAACCGATAAAACCATGAGGTTTTTCGCCTCAGAAATTATCAGAGAGAAAATTCTACTTCACTATCAGAAAGAGATTCCTTACTCCGTTGAGGTTGAAATCGAAGAGTATAAAGAAAGCCCTAAACTCGATAGCATTAGAGCGGTTATATACGTAGGCCGCGAATCGCAAAAAGCGATTGTTATCGGTCATGAAGGCAAGATGCTGAAATGGGTTGGGATAGAATCGAGACTCGACCTAGAGAAGTTTCTCGATAAGAAAGTATTCCTTGAACTCTATGTTAAAGTTGACCCCGATTGGAGAGATAATGATAACAAGCTGAAGAGATTCGGGTATTCTCACTAGGAAGTTTGGAGTACTTGGAGTTTGGAGTACTTAGAGTTACAAGAAAAAACTTTAGGCACTCGAAGCACTCAAAACTGGTAACACTGCAAAACATTAAACAGCATCACAGAAAAAATGGGAAATTTAGTAGCTATAGTTGGTCGTCCAAATGTTGGAAAATCGACATTTTTTAATCGAATGGTTGGAGGAAGACACGCAATTGTTGATGAAACCGCTGGAGTAACCCGCGATAGATTATATGGCAAATCCGATTGGAACGGTATTGAGTTTTCGATAATCGATACTGGTGGATTTGTTATTAACTCAGATGATATATTCGAAGAGGAGATTCGTAAACAGGTTAAAATCGCCATTGAAGAATCGGATGTAATCCTGTTCCTGGTTGATACCATGACCGGGATTACCGATATGGATATGGCCGTTGCTGAACTCCTTCGAAAAAGCAAAAAGAAAGTTTTTGTTGTTGCCAATAAGGTTGATAACAACGACATCAGGTTAGATGCAACGGAGTTCTACAATTTTGGACTAGGAGATCCTTACTGCATTTCATCTATTAGCGGTTCGGGAACAGGCGATTTACTTGACGATCTTGTTAAAGGATTTGATCCACCTAGCGAAGAGCAATCAGAGGTTGTTGAAATACCTAAGATTGCCATTGTGGGTAGACCAAATGTGGGTAAATCATCGTTAATAAACTCATTGGTTGGCGAGGAACGTAATATTGTAACCCCGATTGCGGGTACTACCCGCGATTCAATTAACACTCGCTACACCAAGTTTGGTCACGATTTCTTCATGGTTGATACCGCCGGTTTACGTAAAAAAACCAAGGTTAGTGAAGACTTAGAATTTTTCTCGGTAATGAGATCGATTAGAGCCATAGAGAATGCAGATATATGCCTATTGGTAATCGATGCAACACAAGGATTTGAAGGTCAGGATCAAAATATTTTTAATCTTATCATTAAAAATAGAAAAGGGGCTGTAATTGTTGTGAATAAATGGGATTTGGTGGAAAAAACCCATAAAACAACCGAGGAGTATTCTAAACTGATTAAAGAGTCAATTGCACCATTTCAGGATGTTCCTATCATTTTTACATCGGCAATAACAAAACAACGACTCTTAAAGGTACTTGAAACGGCTATGGAAGTTTTCGAAAACCGTAACCGCAGAATTGCAACCTCAAAGCTAAACGATTTTATTCAGGAGGCGATTGAGTCTTATCCACCTCCTGCACACAAGGGAAAGTATGTTAAGATTAAGTTTGCTACTCAACTTCCAACACATACGCCATCGTTTGCTTTTTTCTGTAATCTTCCCCAATACATCAAGGATCCTTACAAACGATACATTGAGAATAAACTTCGAGAAAACTTCAATTTTACAGGAGTTCCGCTTCAGCTATTCTTTAGACAAAAGTAGTTGACCGTTGTGGGTTGTCAGTTGACACACACATATTATACATTCTGAATTGAGGGTTGTCTGGAGTTAGACAACCCTTTTTTAAGATACTTTCGATTTATCAAACTCTAGAGAAGTCTTCTGTGAACTGTCAACTAGCCACTGTCAACTCTATTTAGAAGTATTTAGACAAAGACGACATCCAGCCCTTAGAGTATAGTTTTGCCAGTAGTGCAAGTTTATAAACATCGAACATCAATAATGAAGGATGTCGGCTACATAAACTCCGGCGTATAACAGGGTTGATAACACGGAATACCCATCGAAGAATCAATATTAAGCCAAGAAATCTTAACACTTTGAATACCCGAAGGACATTGACTGTTCGTTCAAGATCTTTTCTTAAGTTAGGTGCATTCTGCATCAACTTTGTTAAGTTAATGACACTCTGCTCCGATTTTTGAAGAAAATCAAAACATGGCTCTAAGCCTAGGTGTAAACTTGGATTTTCGATGTGTAATAACGAGATTTTTCGTCGTTTTAGATCAATCCCAAAAACGGTATCCTCGTGGCCATATCCCGAAATATCCTCATTAAAACGAATGGTATGAAATATTTCATTTGAAATTAAGAAATTACCGCTCATAAAAGAGTTGTAGGGTGATAATTGCCGACGAATAGCCTTTTTACATTCACGAAAGACTCCATACTTCCATCGAAGAATTAGCTCCTCTCTGAAAGGTTTCTTGCCATACTTTATGCCTCCGCAAATAACCTCAGCTTTGGTTAAAACATCAACGTATCCTTTTAAAAAATTGGGGTCATCAATAACCATATCGCAATCAAGGAATAGCAGCCAACGCCCCGAGGCAAAATCGGCCAAGCGATTTCGAATCTTCGAACGGCCAATGTTAAAATCAAACTCAAGGTAATTTACATCCTTTCGATTATTGAGCGATGCGTTTACTTTTCTGAAATAGGACAAGGAATGATCGTCAAACAAAAGAATTTCAATAGGATAACCAATCCTATTCGCCTGCTCAAGCAACGAATCGGTTAGCTCGTTAACGTCAAAATTATATACTGGAATGCAAACTGAAATCATAGCTCTACTCCTGTTCCTTTGATGGTAATTGACCTTGAGAGTTTAACTCATTAACATCATTCTCGTCGATTAGTTCGCTCGGGATTGTTTTTTTGGCTTTTACACCAAGCTCCCTCAACTGCGTTGCTTGCGAAATCAGGTTCCCTTTCCCTTCCTTAAGTTGATTAAATGCCGATTCATAGCTAGTATGCGCTTTATGTAAATTTTCGCCAATAGCTGTTAGGTTTTCGACAAAGCCTACGAATTTATCGTAGAGCAATCCACCCCGATTTGCAATCTCAATGGCGTTCCTGTTCTGAAACTCATGCTGCCAAAGATTATATATCAATTTTAAGGCTGCAATCAGATTTGTTGGGCTTATAAGCAAAACTCTTCGGCTGTAAGCGTAATTCCAAAGGTCGGAATCGGCCTCCATTACGACCATGTAAGCAGGTTCAATGGGTATAAACATCATCACCGAATCGAGCGAACCCACCATATCCTGATAGCTCTTTGAACTCAACGAATCGATATGGCTACGAGTTGACCGGAGATGCTCAGCCAGCGCCTTATCCTGATCCTCCTTATTTGAGCTTGCGCTATAGCGCTCATAGGCAACCAACGATACCTTGGAGTCGATTATCACCTTACGATTATCGGGATATGAAAGAATTACATCGGGCTGAAAACGCTTGCCATCCGAATCCTTAACCGATTCCTGTACAGAGTATTCACGACCTTTAACCAGACCCGATTTTTCGAGAATACTCTCAAGAATCATCTCGCCCCAATTGCCCTGAGTTTTTGCTTGTCCTTTAAGCGCATCGGTGAGATTTTTGGCCTCCTGGCTAATGGTTTGGTTCAGCTCACGGAGCTGCTTCACCTCATTTCCTAACGAGAATCGTTCCTTACTCTCCTTTTCGTAAACCTCTTGTACCTGTTTCTGAAACTGCTGGATATTCTCCCCAAGCGGCTTAAGCAACCTATCGAGATTTTCCTGATTCATCTTAGTGAAACGTTGGGTTTTATCCTCCAGAATCTGATCGGCAAGCAGCTTAAACTCGTTGGAAAATTTTTTACCAATATCCTCCAGCTCTAATTTCTGCCTATCCAACGATTCCTTAAGGTACTTATTCTCATGCTCAAGTTCAATAACTTTCTCCCGCGAGCCATTATACAACTCATTGATTTTTTTAATCTCGGTTTGCAATTTTTCTCGCTCAACCAGTTGTGCTTCGTACTGCCTGACGTATTCAATGTGTTTTGCATCAATGGCCGATAACTTAGTTGCAGCATCAAGCCGAGCTGTTTTCTCTGCATTTAATTCTGCTTGATATGATTTAACCATCTCATCTGTACGGCTTAGCCTATCCTTGGCAATCGACAGCTGAGTGTTTGACTCATCGAATAGTTTTTGTAATTCTTTTAATTTTCCGCTATCAGAATTTGAGGATGCCAGTTTCACTCTAAAAAACAGCCACAGAATAAGCCCACCAAGAGCCAAACCAATAATCAGATATATAAATGGTTGAGACATTAATATTGAGTTTAATAAGGTTATAAAGATATTTAAAAAACATGAATTTTGATTTTATCCACGCCCTACTGCCTATTAAATTTTTAACAAAATTAGGGTATTGCGTAGTTAGGCTATGAAGATTATGCAAAAAAGTCTCGTAAAAATATTTTTAAAAGATATCAAAAATCTATCAAATCGTCCAATTATGGTATAGAGCAATTGTTTTTATTTAAGAAATAATTATAGATAAATGCCCACTGCTGCTGACAAAAAATGAATATTTGACAAATCAACGCCCATTCAACAACAAAATTACTACTTTTAAAAATTCAAATTAGCCACAATTCTATTAACTAAATCTATTTCTATGTTAAACCTTTACACAAAAAAAACTTTCTTAATTCTATTTCTGCTAATAATATCTATTAGTATACAAGCGAGTTATTTAAGGAACGTTCCACAGAAGCTAGTACAGCCAAATGGAGCAATATTAAATTGCTATGCAACAGGCGATGAATTTTACCATTGGCTACACGATGGGGAAGGTTATACCATTGTTCAAAATCCGCAAACCGGTTATTTCTGCTATGCAGTTTTAAACAAAGAGGAGTTGGTTTCATCCCAGTACATTGCTGGAGAGGTATCTCCTATGTCTGTTGGATTAACCCCACGGATAAATATATCTCCAAAAAAAATGGGTGAGATTAGGGAGCAATTTTTAAGCTTGGAGAAAAATTACCAGATTAAAAAAACTGGCAAATTCAATGGCTCTCCAAAAGTTAATACTACTGGAGCCCTTAACAATGTTGTAATATACATTCGCTTTTCAGATGAAGCAGAGTACACTACTAGCCAAGCAACATACACCGAAAAGTTTAATAGCACTACCGTTGGAGTTTTATCGCAGCACAACTACTTTAACGAGGTTTCCTATGGTACTCTGAATATGAATACCAGCTTTTTACGTACCAATAATGGAACGGAAATTATTTCGTACCAAGATTCCCATCTTCGGAATTACTTTTTGAAATATAATGCAACCACAAATACTCAGGGCTATCAAGATGAAACTGCAAGAACTGATCGAGAGCATACACTACTAAAGGCTGCCGTTGATGCCTTTGGTTCGCACCTCGGTGCAGGTGTAAATATCGATAACGATGGTGATAATTATGTTGATAATGTTTGTTTCATTGTACAAGGCTCATCAGCAGGTTGGTCAGATTTACTTTGGCCGCATAAATGGTCTCTTTACTCTAAGGATGCCTATATCAACGGAAAAAAGGTAGGCGTATACAATTTTCAACTTCAAAACGACTTGGATGTAAGCGTACTTTGCCACGAAATGTTTCATACGCTTGGTGCTCCCGATTTATACCATTATACACCTGGATCGCCTGATTTAGATCCGGTTGGGATGTGGGATTTGATGAACCAAAATCTTTCCATTCCACAGCACATGACCCAGTACATGAAATTTCGCTATGGGCATTGGATTAGCAGTATTCCTGAGATTACCGCATCAGGAGATTATTCGTTAAACCCAGTTTTTACACACGATAATAGCTGCTATAAAATCAAATCGCCGTTCTCAGCAACCGAATATTTTGTGATTGAGTACAGAAAAAAAGAGAAAACTGATGCTGGTTTACCCAATGAAGGTCTTCTTATTTATCGTATCAACACTTTAAAGGATAGTACAGGGAATAGTAACGGTCCACCTGATGAACTTTACGTTTATAGAACTGGTGGTTCAGCAACAGAGGTGGGAACACTTTCTGCAGCTCCATTTAGCGTTGAACTTGGAAAAACTTCCTGTAGCGATCAAACCAACCCCAACGCTTTCTTAAGCAATGGTGGTGTTGGTGGATTAAATATTTCGAATATTTCGGCTATAGGAGCAACCATGTCGTTCCATGTTGATATTTTTACACCTTTAAATTATGACGTTGCAGCGGCTAAAGTAATAGCCCCAGTAAGCAGCGCTGATCTAACCTCAACCGAAAAAGTTAAGGTAATGGTTTCGAACCTTGGTTTAACTGGTATATCATCGGGATTAAAGGTTAATTATTCGGTTAATGGAGGTAGTTTAGTTACCGAAGATTTTACCGGGACACTCGCTGCTGGCGCTTCTTCAACATTTGAGTTTACAACACCAGTAGATTTTTCTACCCCTGGCACTTATAAACTTAAGGTTTATACAACGTTAGCTAGCGATCTAAATACTGATAACGATACGATTAATGCTACAATTATTAATCCAGTCCCCATTGAATACTTAGCAACCCATGCATCAATACTAAGTGGAACTTATACCGAAATAACTGCCGGCTCTACAATTGCTGTTGATGTTCCAAAAGATGGACTATCTGCGCCTATAACATTCCCCGATGGGTTTACATTCGATTTCAGCGGAATTTCATTTTCCCAATTTATTCTAAGTACCAACGGGTTTATAAAGCTAGGCGATCAGAACCCTTCTAGCAAATCTCTATTCTTTACAAAACCTCAGGTTGTCGATGGATCAGTAGAAGGTGGTTTATTTAATAGCCTCGATGAAGCTGATAATAATATCATCGCTCCTTTTAACTATAACTTAGTACCAGGAGCAGGTGGGGCTGAATACCGTTTGGATATTTCAGGAGTTGCTCCGAGTAGAATTGTAACCATTCAATTTAAGAATGTTCGTGATAACGATGCAATTTTACCAAACCAGTACTCATCGATGAACTTTCAGATTAAACTCTACGAGGGTTCAAATATAATTGAATTCGTTTACGGTACTTGGACTCCTTCATCAAACACCTCAGACTATAGACACGCATTAGTCGGTTTGAGAGGTTTAGGGAATCTTCCATCCCAATTATTAGCTATTAATAAAGGCTCAGGAATAGCCTGGAGTCAAGTTACATTTGCCAATGGAAACTATAGCACATCGGCTGCGTTAAACTTTGGTAATTCAGTTGGAGGGACTAGACCTGCGCCCGAAGTAGGTTTAACTATCCACCTTGCGCCAAAACTTCCAAACGATATCGCTGTAAAGGAAATATACACTCTGGGGCAATTACCTTTAAATAATGCATTGCCCCACACAATCTCTGCATATATTTTTAACGAAGGCGCAACGGTGCAAACAAATGTTAACGTAACCCTTAGCATTACTGGTGCAAATACTTTTAGTCCTGCAGTAGTAATAATTCCTACCATTAATCCGGGAAAAGGTGTGGTTGTTAATTTTGAAAGTTTCACCCCTACCGTAATCGGAACAAATACAGTTACTGTATCAGTCCCAAATGATGATTTCAATTTAAATAACTCGAAAGCAATCACTCAAAGCACTACAACAGGTACATTCAGCTATGCAACTCCTTCATCAACTGCAGAAAGTGCAATTGCAGGAGGCTACGTTGCAACTTGCAAGTATCATATCAATGGTTCGGCTACAATAATATCCGTTGATGCTATGATTTTGAACAACTCTGTTATGACTGGACAAACCACCAAAGCTTATGTGTTTAATTCTGCGGGCGTTATTATTGGACAATCGAATGCATTCACAGTTGTTTCAGGTAATTTAGGAACTTGGGTTACTTTTACAATTTCAGCCAAACCATTGTTAACCGACGCTGATTTCTATGTTGGCCTCGATTGCACAAATGGCTATTTTGGAGCTTACCAAACAGAAAACCCAACAAGAACTGGAGCATATTTTAAAATTCCGGTTGCTGGTGGAACACCCGTAGCGTATGGAAATATGGCAAGGTTAATGTTTAGGGCAAATACTCGTTTGCCACAAACTATAACCTTTACTGCCTTACCTGCAAAAATGGTAGGCGATGCAAATTTTGCCCCCGGAGCAACCTCAACTTCCTTGCTCGCAGTTAGCTATACAAGCATTCCAGCAAGTGTAGCAACTATTGTTAGCGGAATGATTCATATTGTTGGAGCAGGAACAGCGACAATTACAGCAACACAGGCAGGAAATTCAGTATATGCAGCCGCTACAAATGTTACTCAAACGTTAACCGTTTCACCATTAACAGGTGTTGACCCTAACGATTTAAGTAATGTTAAGGTCTACTCCAATTCACAGGAAATATTTGTAAACATACCTGTTCTTAAAGGTTCCGCTCAAATTATTGTTTATAACATTATTGGGAACATAGTATATAATAATGCTAACCCTGTTCAAGGGATAAACAGAATCGATGAGAACTTTATTGCTGGTACTTACATCGTTAAGGTGGTTATTAGCAGTGAGGTTGTAACTCAAAAAGTGGTTATTCAAAAATAGTACAACTGCTAATTAAAATTACTCAAGAAGGCTACCAAATTGGTAGCCTTCTTTTTTTAATACCTCTAATCCCCGTTCGCGCGCGTCTTACAACTCGTGTAAACCAAGTAAAAGAAATAAATGATCAACACTGCAAAGGTGTCGAACATTTTTTTTGCAGGTTCGTTAGTACCATAACTTAATAAAAACATGAAATTAAAAATTTCAGTAAGAAGTATGCGCAAATAAACACATACTAACGAAGGCATGATTATGTGCACGCGTCATAAGACGCGCGCAAACGGGGATTTTAAGAACTACACGAGTAAGAAGTTCTTAGCGGTGGTGAACGATGGCATAGAAAGCCGAAGCGAATGGATGAAAATGGTTTTTGAATATCACGGAAAGTTTAAGAACAAGCAGACCAATCAACTGTGGACGCACGAGAACCATGCTGAACTGATATATAGCCAGAAATTCATTGAGCAAAAGGTTGATTATATTCATGATAATCCAGTGCGAGCGAGAATCGTAGGTAAACCGGAAGATTATCTTTATTCAAGTGCAAGGAATTATGCTGGTTTAGAGTATGTTTTGGAAATAGATGAGTTGGATTTGAGGTGGAAAACGGTTAGATAAAATATTATCTTTAAAGAATTAACAGGCAAGAGCCTGTTGCGATAGTTACGACTTAGGCACAGCCTTAGCCGAACGGGGGTTGTAACTCAAAAAGTGGTTATTCAAAAATAATCAACCATTTGTTTTTTTAATTGCAAAGGCTACTAAAAAGTAGCCTTTGCTTTTTCATTTTAACAAAAATTTGGTTTAATATAACCTATCACTTATAGTTGATATTCATCAATACATCAAAAATGAATAAACAGTATTGCCAACCGAATGCTTTTATTTCATATTTTTACCTAGGTATGCATATTCCAAAAAAATGAAGAAAACCCTAAGTGCTATTGTATTAATAGTTGTGATTAACCTATTTGCAGGAAGTGTAAGCGGGCAAAATAAGAATTTTGAAAAAATATTTGAAAAGGAAACAAGTGGTAGTAAAGTCGTAGAGTCGACTAAATTCAACAATATCAGCACGCTTAGCTTTTACCCCGACACCCTTCCTAATTGGTTTTTTACTCCACCAGAAAGCTCTTTGAACGGCATTTATGCTATAGGAATATCCGATCCGGATATGGAGCCTACTAAGGCTAAAGAGATGGCGATTCATAGAGCAAAAGCAATGGCAAGTATATGCTTAAATGCAAAACTTCAATACTTTAGGGATGTTTATACGTCTGTAAAGGAATCGGGGCGCTATACTGATTATCGCCAACGATTCGATACCTACTTTAAGATTTCATCCCTGTCGAAAATCAATGATGAATCGTTTGCCGTTATTGATAGCCATATGACCCGCTATAACGAATCAATGATTCTAATAAAATACACCCCAAATCAAACCCGAGCAATACAGGATAAATTGTTATCCGTTGTCGGAACTGTTCTTTACGTTGAGGCTCAATTAGATGATGCGTTTGAGGTTCAAGCAGAGTACGAACTATTATCGGCATTTAGGCAGCCCGAAAAGAACATCCAATCAGCTCACTACCTTTACCGTGAAAAGGGAAATGATTTTTTATCGAATTCGGAGTATTTAAACAGCGTTATCGACTTTCCTGTTTATATTTACAAGTACGCCTCGCCCAATTGGAATGAAAATACCCGACCATTAGTAAGCTATAATGGATTATGGAGTAAATTTACAAGGGAGTTTTTAAGAAACCTAACGCTAACAACTGAGCAAACAAAAACAAAAATAAAGAGTTTAGGAGAGAAGTATAACCCGGAAATATCAAATCTTACACGTGAAATTGTTTCATATAAGGCACAGCTAAAATTAAATGGCATTGTATTTGAAAGGGATTCTATGAAATTAAACTTAAGCGTTAATGAAATCATCTCCGAAAAATAAACAGCTAATTGAATTATATAACCTAATTAAACCTATAACTATGAGCAAACTACATCGATTAATCTTATCGGCAATTGCGGTACTGTTAATCAGTATAATTCCAGCAACAGCTCAGGACTTCAAAAACCTATCTGCAAAACAATTCGGTGAAAAAATAAACATTGAGTATGCAATATCGGGTGAAAGTCTTGGTCAAACGTTTAACGTAACACCATACTACTCTCTCGATGCCGGAAAGACTTTCTTACCTATAAAAAGTGTTTCGGGAAATGTGGGCGCAAATGTGCCCGGTGGTAAAGATCAAATAATTATTTGGGATGTTTTAAAAGACATGAAAGAGCTCAGCGGTGATGTTATCTTTAAGCTAACCGCTGATACAAAAACCACTGTTCCTACTCAGGATGAAGTTGGAAAAGTTAACTTCAAAATTGAAAGCCTAAACCATTTAGAAGGGAATAAAGCAGAGTTAATGCTCACCATTACCAATAATGGTCCTACCCGTGATCTTAAGATGATTAACGGTTTAATCACAATCACCGATTTTAAAAAACAAAAATACGACGCCCAAAGAGGAACAATTGCTGAGGTTGAAGGGAGTGAACGCTACTCAACACCAACTAGAACCTTGAAAAATGGCGAAACAGTAAAAGCAGTATTTACCTTCGATAGAATTCCTGATGATTTAGCTAGAGCCATGAGGTTAGATTTGGGAATTGAACTCATAACCTATGATGGTTATGGACTTGACCTTAAAATTGGCAAAGTTCAATTCCGCGATCTTCCAGTAACATCTACAAAAACGCTTGGGCTAAAAGTTGAGGTATCAAAAAAACTCGAAGCAGCATCTAGCCCAACCTCTTTAACGGTTAAGAAATTAGAGGTTGCCGATAAAACTCCTCCAACAATTGCTATTACTAGTCCAGCAAACGTAGTTCTTACGGGTAAAGAATCAACCAGAGGACGTCCGTATGCCCAATCATTTATGGGCATGGACGATAAACGCAAAAGATCGCTAACCACAGGTGAAGAATTTGCAACCACTGAGAGTAGCATTAATATTAAAGGAACTGCTTCCGATGCAAATGGCATATATGCAGTTGTAATTAATGGTATTGATGCAACTATCAAAGCTGACGGAACCTTTGATGCAATTATTCCACTTGCCGTTGGCAAAAACGAAATCGCTATTCGTGCTACTGATGTAAGACAGAATAGTATTGAACAGAAATTCTTTGTTCTACGTAATGGTGGGCAAGGTTCGGGCAAAGGCGAGACCGAAGAACTAGACCTTGTTTTCGGTAATAGTGAGAAAAGGGCACCTAGATATTATGCCCTTATCTTTGGAGCAAATGATTATATTGATGAATCGGTTCCCGATTTAGATGGACCAATTAGCGATGCGGCAAAACTAGTTATAGCTTTAACTTCTCGATATACTTTTAATCAGCAGGATGTTATATTTATTAAGAATCCTACCCGTGAGCAAATAATCAATGAGCTTGATAGGTTGACTCGCACAGTTACCAAAAATGATAATCTTCTTATTTTCTACGCCGGACATGGGTACTGGGATCAACAAACTGATTTTGGTTACTGGTTGCCAGTAGATTCCAAATCAAATACAACATCAAACTGGCTAGCAAACAGTCAAATAAGAGACTATGTTGCAGCTCTAAAAACAAAGCATACCCTCTTAATCACCGACGCATGCTTTGGTGGAAGTATTTTTAGAACACGTAAAACCTTTGAGGAAACAACTGCAGCAAAAAATAAGTTGTACGATAACCCAAGTCGCCAAGGAATGACAAGCGGAGCATTAACTGTAGTGCCTGACAAGAGTCTCTTCTTAGAGTTTCTTGTAAAACGCTTAAACGAGAATACAAAGGATTACTTAACTGCTGAAGAACTATTTAGTAGTTTTAAAACTGATGTAATGAATGGTAGCCCTGTAACACCAATGTTTGGTGATATTAAAGATAGCGGGGATGAAGGCGGGGATTTCTTATTTGTAAAAAAATAAAGGATTTATAAAGATACCCACATAACAGTGGGTATCTTTTTTTACCTTTACCAAACATCTTGTTAAATATATCGTAGAACTCAATTAATCACTAAAAAAATCGATATGAATAAACAATTACTCCTCCGCTTAACAATATCTACAACCCTGTTCTTATTTGTATCAATGAATACGGGGTTTGCACAAGATCCAAAAGTTAAGAAACTTCAGGACAAGGTTGATGCAGCAAAACTTAAGGTAGATAAACTTGATGCTAAAATAGTTTCGGCTGACAGCCTTATTCAGGCAAGTCAGGAAATGGTTAAAGAGGCTGATGGTGAGTTAAAATCATTAGACAAAGAGGACAAAGCACTTCTTAAAGAATACTACAATGCAGAGAAACCTCTTGTTAAGAAACTAAACTCAGGCGATAAAGATGAGGTAACACAAGCAAAAGCAGAGTTAAAAACACTCGACACTAAATATAAAGCGGATAGAAAAGAGCTTGATGGTAGAATTAAAGCATCCTTAAAGAAATATGAAACTGGTAAGAAATTACTGATTAAAGGGAAAGATAACCTGAAGAAATCACAGGATGGTAAAAAAGAGGCTGAAAAATTATTAAAAGAGGCTGAAAAGGCTTTCTCTAAAGCATAATATTGAATTTCCTGAATAGTTAAATAACGGCCATTCGTAAATGAATGGCTGTTTTTATTCACAAAAAAATATGATAAACCAAACCAAGAAAACAAATATATTCAGATCGTTTCCTAAGAATTTCTGGACAGTTATTGTTATGGAGTTCTTCGAAAGAGGCTCCTATTACGGAGTAATGTCTGTGCTTTCAGTATATTTGATATTAGATATTAATCAAGGGGGACTAGGCTTTTCAAAGGAAAGTGTTGGAATAATTAAAAGCACCATAACCCCTATACTTTACTTTCTTCCTATACTTTCAGGGGCAATTGCCGATCAGTTTGGTTATCGTAAAACGCTAATTTTCGCATTTGTTGTAATGAGCTTAGGGTACTTCTGCACTAGCATTAGCACATCATACTTTGCCGTTTTTCTCAGCTTGCTGCTAATGGTAACCGGGGCAGGAACATTCAAACCAATCATATCGGGTACAATTGCACGAACAACCGATCAGAGTAACTCTGCACTAGGCTTTGGGATTTACTACTGGTCAATAAATCTTGGGGCATTTCTATTCCCACTTTTTTTAATCCCTTTCCTCAAAGGGATTGGATGGTCGTATATATTCTTGATGGCATCATTGTTTACTGGTTCGATGCTTCTGCTTAATCTTTTCATTTACAAAGAACCTCAAAGAACGACTACCCCAAAATCAATTATAGAGGTTTTTAAAGGAATGGTGCTCGTTTTAAAGGATTATCGATTCTTTCTGATGATTCTAATCTACTCGGGTTTTTGGATCATGTACTTTCAGATGTTTGATACTGTGCTATGGTATCTGAAGGAATATATGGATATGACTCCTGTAAACAATGCTGTGAATTCATTCCTCTCGCTTTTTATTGATAATCCAAAATGGGCATTTGATGCTGAGCATGTAACCGTAATTTCAGCAGGAACAATTATAGCACTTCAGCTTATCATATCGAATATCGTTAAGAATAAAAAGGCGATGCCCACAATAATAACAGGAATTTCATTCGGAACCATAGGAATGGGTATACTTGCCATTTCAACCCATGCATGGGTTTTTATGGCTGGGCTTGTTGTCTTCTCAATTGGCGAGATGACCGCTCATCCAAAGTTTATTTCCTATGTAGGACTCATTGCTCCTGAGGACAAAAAAGCGCTTTACCTTGGCTACTCCTTCCTTTACGGAGTAATTGGAAGCGGAATTGGAGGTGTGCTTGGTGCGTATACTTACGTTCGATTCGTAACCCAAATGGGTAGACCAGGATTGCTTTGGTTTATGTTCGCAATGATAGGTGTTGCAACAATAATAGGTCTTTTACTTTATAATAAGTATTTGGCACCGAAGAAAGGGGTTTAATTTCCTAATTTATAGTTAATAAAAAGAGTCTTTTTTCAAAGACTCTTTTTACTATTCTCATTTAACTCCCTCTGAGTTTTTTCCTTGTGGAAGTTCAATAAAAAATTTGGTTCCTTTCCCTAATTCTGTCTCGAACCATATTTTACCGCCAATATTCTCAATAATACCTTTTACAATAGCCAAGCCTAATCCCATTCCTCCAGATTTTGTAGTAAAATTTGGACTAAATAGTTTAGGCTGAATTTCATCGGGAATTCCCCTCCCATTATCCTCAATAACTATAATAACATTTTTTTCATTACAAGTAAGGGAAATACTAATCTCCCCCTTCCTCCCTTTTTCAATTGACTGAACAGCATTTTTAACAAGATTAACGAAGACCCTAAACAATTGCTCACGATCTCCATCAATGGAAGTATTGCTTCCGCAGCTATTGATATAGCTAAACTTAATGTTGCTATACCCTGAAAAAAGGGTAAGAACCTCATCAATTACCGAATTCATATTAACAGAGATAATTGATGTAACCGGCATTTTTGCAAAATTCGAAAACTCCGTAGCAATGTTCGACAAGGTATTTATCTGATCCACAAGAGAAATTGAAAATTTCTGAAACATTGAGTCCCAATCCTCACTTCCATCCCGTTTGGCTTTCACCAAATGCTGGATGCTCAGCTTCATTGGGGTAAGCGGGTTTTTAATTTCATGAGCAATCTGTTTTGCCATTTCGCGCCAAGCGCTCTCGCGTTGACTTCGAGCCAATTTATCGGCGCTATCGGCAAGTTCAAGAACCATACGGTTATACTCTTTAACAAGCTGTCCCAGCTCATCGTTTGCATTATACTTTATTGGTTCGTTATGACCTGAAATATCAACATTGCGGATCTTCTCACGTATCAGCTCAAGAGGTTTTGATATCTGATTTGAGATGACAATAGCAAGAACTAAAGCGAAAAGAGTAATTAGCGTATAAATATTTATAATGGCAACAATAATTGAGTACAATTCGGCAACAAACTCGCCCTGTCGTGTAAAATATGGCAGATTTAGATAACCAATAACATTGGCATTTTGATCAACAAGCGGCACGTAGGCGGACAAGAATGTCATATCGCCAATTTGCTCCTTATGAATTAATTTTTGGCTATTGCAGTATGCCATCTCATACCATGCGGCAGGATTCATCTTACGACCTTGTAATTGTCTTTCAAATATTTCGGAACGCGAGGATGCTAGCAGAACTCCGTATATATCGTAAAGATTAATATCCGAATAAAAAATATTCGATAGCTGAACCAACTTATTTGACAGATAATCGGAGTTGGCTGGGGTTAGCATTTCCTCCTTACCAAAATCGCGATCTATCTCAACCATAACTGACTGTACCTTTTCACTTAGATTATCGATGCTCTTATTCTCAAAGCTATTAATACTATAGATTATTGAGACCGACGCAACTAAAATCAAGGATAGAAACACGATAAGAATCATCGCCGTTTTGATTCTCTTTTTAAAACTAGGAATACTATTTCCTATGCTTAAAGGATATAAAACTAATTTTAACCATATTGACATCACAATACCAAAGAAAATAAAGACATAAGCAAACGATGCCGTGGTATTCAATATCGTTTCGCGAGGTCGGCTAAGGATAACAAAATCATCTGCATCGTTTTTATAAATCAGATGATTATATCCACCTTGATTAATGAAGCTGAACTTTTGAGTTGAATCAAGCTTGAAGGAGTTTATCAATTTATAGGGGTAGTCACCAGATTGAGCCAATAGCTGGCCTTGGTGATACTTGGCTGTTGAATAAGTAGAAACCTTTGATTTATTTATTAGCTTTCCCTCAAGAAGTAATTCAGGGTAGCCAAGCTGTTCGGGGCTTAGCTTGGAATCCAGTTCAATGAACAGTCGAGATGATTTTGATTTATGATTACACTCTGCAAACCCAACATAGTTAATCCTCCCGTTCTGCATATTGAGGAAGTAGAAGTTGGAGCCAGGTATATTAATCCCAAAAACGTTGATTATATCATTAAAAAAACCATTACAATCAACCTTGCTATCCGTATTATCCATAATTAAGTCTGAGCCTGGATAACAAACGGTTGCTCGAAAATCATACTTTTTAAAATAGCCGTTGAAGTAGGTATTCTGTAAATATCCAAACATCTCAATATCATGCTTCTGAATATTATCAATATAATCCCGTATTATCGTATCGGACTCGATACGATTAACCAGTGAATTGAAAAGCAGTTCGGCAACAGGATCCCTTTCGTTGCTGAGATTAATTGCTAAGACCTTTCGAACCTCACGATCTTTACGATACGTGTAATCAGAAACCAGCAAAACCGAATACAGAGAGAGCAGACAAAGAAGGATGAGATACCAAGATATCGAAATTTGGAATCCCCGGTATCGAAGCCAGAAAATCACACTAAATGTTAACACCGACCAAAGCACGCCGTATAGCGAAGGCATCGATCCTCCAATAATTGATATTGTAAAAGCTAAAACAAACCCGAAAAGGGCAATTAAAGCAAGGCTCGATTCATCAAAATGCTGCCGAAGAGATTTTATCCACAAATCGGAAATAAGCAAATATGAGATAATCCAAAAGGATATAGCAATATAGCCTATAAGAGAAAATATTGAAAGGTTAAATATTCTATATGTTTCAAAAGTTATGGTGGAGTGCATTACTAATGATGCAAATAGGCTATCGACAACAATAAATAGACCCCAAACAATAGATGCTGAAATAATACCCAGTAACCACTTAAACTTGATTTTAAAGCCTTGCACAGTATTGCTAAACTGCTTGTATGCAAATACCACTAAAGCAAAGAATAGCATTGCATTTACAAGAAAATCACCTAACGAGGGGTTGATACTTGAATGTGCATATATCTCGGGGCTAAATAGTGCCGATAATCCTCTGTTTGGAAACCCTGCCTTTAAACTAACTACTCTTACAATTACTATTGTAGCAATAAACAATAACGTGTAAAAAGGTTTTTTCTTTAAAACAGGATGTTGAAAAAAGCTAATTAGGGAAATTATCAATAGGAAAAATGCAACCCATTGAAATATTGACTGTATGGTTCCGCTTAGAATATCAAACCGTTTATTATCTCTTTCAAATCCAATAAAAGTGCCATCACTAAGAATTACTTTATTTGCATTTTTATCGTTTTGGGTTGTTATGTTATAACCCTCCAGCTCGCTTAAATCTTCATTGAAAATATTTTGAAGAAATTTGTTTTGATAAGGATAATTATGCTTTAACAAAAATAAAACAAGCACTTTATCGCTTTTATTAGTAACCCATTTGCCAATATACCAAGCATTTTGAATACTCTTAACAAAGAGTTTTGTAGAATCGTCCTTAAGATTAATTACATCGAGACTTTTAGTCCAAAATACAAGTTTATTGTTTCTAAAAAGAAAGATTGACAACCCTTTATCGGAAAGTTCTGTACCTAAACTATCCGAATAAATTTTAAATGCTTCACTAACACCTTTCTGTTTTGATTTATCGAGAAGAATTTGAGAATACTTCTCAGCCTCATCAATTCTTCTTTGAATCTTCCTCTCTATCTTTTTGAAATTAGGCTCAGAGGTATTTAATTTACTTGATAAATATTGTGAGTTCGCCGAAAAAATGACGAAGCAAAGAGCCGCTACAAATAAAAAAACTGAATTGTACCACCTATAACTCATACCCTTTTTTTATGGATTTAAGATCGTCAAAAACTAAGCCGCTTTCGAGTTTTCAATTTAGTAAATCTAAATTATAATGTAACCTCACTATTCGTGATGATATGGCTCCCCTTTAGTAATGGTCATGGCTCTATATAGCTGCTCCATAAAAATCAGGCGAACAATTTGATGCGAAAACGTTAGCCTCGACAAAGATAGCTGAGCCGTTGCAGCAGCTTTTACCTCGGGCGAAAAACCGTATGGACCTCCGATGATAAAGGCTAACTCGCGCTGCCCTGCAATACCTTTTTTCTCAATGAATTTTGCAAAATCAACCGATGAATACTCTGACCCACGCTCATCCAAAAGAATTATTTCGCTCGAAGGGCGAATTGCACCGAGTATCTGTTCTCCCTCCTTTTGCATCTGAACGCTCGCCGACATCGATTTTGAGTTCTTAATATCCGGAATTACCTTTACTTCAAATTTACAATAATGCGATAGCCTTTTTTCGTACTCCGAAACCCCTTCGAGTATGTATTTTTTGTCTGTTTTACCCACTACAATAAGAGTTATCTTCATCAATCAGATTATTAGGTTCTTCATAAGATGGTTTCCACAAAACTACATCACAATTTACAATAAGTTTTGAATTTCCCGATTTTAGGGAAAAATTAGGTATTTTCCCAATTCTAAATTAAATTTACCGTGATGTACTTTAACATTGTTTACTATTAATTGGTCTGAACTTTGTTGCTCTTTGCCGAATATTGATTTGAAAAATTACTAAAATGATGAAACAAACAAAAATACTACTTATCGTTTTCATACTTATGTGTGTAGCGGTAGCATTTACAATCAATGTTAATCAAGATGCCAGCATTGTGATTAAAAAGGTTGCAGCTGCACTTCAAACAGGAAACTCTCAAGAACTCTCCAAATACTTCACAAAAACGGTTGAACTCGAGATCATGGGAGAAGAAAACTTCTATAGTGTAGCTCAAGCAGAAATTTTACTTAAAGATTTTTTTGAAAAGAGTTCGCCAACAGCCTTTAAAATTAATCACCAAGGAGTTAAGGATGTGTCGAGTTTTGCCATCGGAACGCTTACAATAAAAACAGGGAACCTGAGGGTTTCGTTTTTCATGAAAACAGAGAATAATCAAACGCTTATTCATCAGCTTCGGATTGAAGAGAACGACGAAGGCGTTAACGAATAATTCCTGTTAAATAAATCCACCAAGCCAATTATGGTAGATAATATCATTGATCGACTAATTGATTTAGCCATTGCCGAAGATATTGGAGATGGCGATCATTCATCGCTATCGTGTATTCCTGCTGAAGCATCGGGGAAAGTTAAGTTAATGGTTAAGCAACAGGGCATTATTGCGGGCGTCGAAATTGCAAAACGAATTTTTTGCAGAATTGACAGTTCAATTCAATTCGAAGAATTGATTAGCGATGGCACCAAAGTCAACTTTGGTGATATAGCGTTTTACGCATCAGGACGAAATCACTCGCTACTTCAATCGGAACGAATTGTATTAAATGTAATGCAACGCATGAGCGGTATTGCAACTCAAACCAATCAATACGTTAAGTTGATTGAAGGGACTAAAACAAAAATTCTTGACACCCGAAAAACAACTCCCGGAATGAGAGTGTTCGATAAAATGGCGGTAAAAATTGGTGGTGGAGAAAACCACAGAATGGGATTGTTCGATATGATTATGCTAAAGGATAATCATGTTGACTTTGCTGGAGGGATTGAAGAAGCAATTAGAAAAGCAAATGAATACCTTACCAAAACGAATCGAAAACTTTCAATAGAGATTGAAACACGTAACTTAAATGAAGTTGAAAGAGTTTTAGCGGTGGGCAATGTTCAACGAATTATGCTCGACAACTTTAACCTTGATGACACTCGCAAAGCCGTTAGGCTGATCAACGGTCGTTTTGAGACTGAATCGTCGGGTGGAATTACTCTTGAAACCATTAAAGGTTATGCTGAATGCGGTGTAGATTATATTTCGGTAGGAGCAATTACACATCAAATCAAGAGTATTGATATGAACCTTAAGAAAGTATAAGAGCCTATAATATGGGTATTAGTACGCAAATTGAAGGATTTCTTCAGAAATTAAAAAGAGGTTTCACAATCAGATATAATTTTGCCATAAAAAAGGCAAAGACATTTTCTATCATTGGCTTTCATGGTGTTCCACTTTACTACGTGGTTAAATTCTTTTTTAAAGGGATAATTAATGGTGCAATTACCACTCGGGCATCAGCAGTTGCTTTCAGCTTTTATCTCGCCATTGTTCCAACATTGATATTCTTATTCACCCTGATTCCATATATTCCGGTTCAAGATTTTCAGATTCAACTCTTGTCATTACTTAAAGGTATAATGCCTGAGTATGCATTTCATACCGTTGAAACAACTCTTACAGAAGTGCTTACTATGAAAAGCGGAGGATTGCTGTCATTCGGTTTCTTTGCCGCTCTATTTTTTAGCCACAATGGCGTAAATTCATTGATTGAAGCGTTCAACGCGACTTATCACACCATTGAAACCCGGAAATTTTTTGAACAGCACCTAATAGCCGTTGTCCTAACTCTGCTCTTACCAGTACTGGTTATGATTGGTGTGGTTCTTATCTTCTTTGGCCAGGCCACTTTGAACTGGGCTGTTAAGATGGAATGGATAAAAATGGATTTTACCTACTACTTAATAGACGCAGGAAAATGGATTGTGGTGGTAGCGCTATTCTATTTTTGTATCTCGTTTTTGTACTTCCTTGCTCCAGCAAAAAAAGAGAGGTTTCGTTTTTTTTCTGGAGGGTCATCATTGGCAACATTTCTGATCATAATTACATCACTAGCATTTTCGTTTTACGTGAATAACTTTGGTCAATATAACACTTTCTACGGCTCGCTCGGTGGATTAATCGTTTTCCTTTTATGGATTTACTTCAACGCATTTGGACTAATCCTAGGCTTTGAGCTTAACGCTTCAATCTCATCAGCGAAGGAAAAACTCGAATTCGATAACCCGACTAGATAAATGGAAAAAAAAGACATTTCATCTATCCGCAAGGAATACTCGATCAGGCAATTAGATGAAAGCGAGGTTGATAAAAATCCAATCGTTCAGTTCAGTACTTGGTTTGATGATGCGCTAAACGCAGAAGTTCCAGAACCGAATGCCATGGTTTTAGCAACATCCACTGATGATGGACGACCATCGGCACGAGTTGTTCTGCTCAAAGCGTTTGATGAGCATGGATTCTCCTTTTTCACCAACTACCAGAGCAGAAAAGCAGTTCAGCTTGAGCAGAATTCTTTTGCCGCACTAGTTTTCTTTTGGCCTGAGTTGGAACGACAAATCCGTATTGAAGGAAGTATAGAAAAAATGAGCGAACAGGAAAGCGCCGACTACTTCAATTCCCGTCCCGATGGAAGTAAAATAAGTGCTTGGGTGTCGCCTCAAAGTAGGGTTATACATGGTCGAAATTTTCTGGAGTCGATAAAAGTTGTAATTGAGAGTCAGTTTACTGGCAAAACCATTAGCCGACCTGCAAATTGGGGCGGGTATCTGTTAGCGCCCAATCTAATCGAATTCTGGCAAGGTCGCCCAAGTCGTCTTCACGACAGAATCCAATATACACACGTGAAAAATAAATGGAAAATTGAAAGGCTTGCTCCCTAAGGATTTAGTGCCGATTTTTCTTTAACAGGTTGTTAATTTTCAGCAACAGTAAATCAGAATTAATCGGTTTAGTTATAAAATCGTCGCATCCAAACGATTGACTTTTCTCCTTTTCCCCCTGCATCGCATAGGCTGTTTGAACTATTATTGGAATATTAGGCTTCTTAGCCTTAAACTCAAGGGCAAGTTCATAACCATCGCCATCGGGCAATCGGATATCAAGCAGTATTAAATCTAATTTTTCACTAATTTGAAAAATTGCTCTTGCTTCTTTAGCCGATGCTGCAAACAAAAGGTTTACACCCGTTTTGAGCAGAACTCGCTTCAGGAAATATTGAATTTCCTGCATATCCTCAACAATAAGAATTGTTTTATCGGACCAGTTTAATCCATCAATGCGTTTTACGAATTCATCAACTGAAGTATCATCAAAGTTTTTCTCATTATTCTGTGAAAGCACTCCTCCAAGTGGTAGAGTAAAGTAAAAAACAGAGCCGCTTCCCTCCTGACTTTCAACCCAAATTTTTCCTCCTAATAATTCAATTAATCCCTTTGAAATTGCTAATCCAAGTCCCGAGCCTCCGTACATTCTTGTGTAAGAATCATCAGCTTGTCTGAATCGTTCAAAAATAAGATCTAAAGCATCAGGGGCTAAACCAATACCAGTATCCTTAACATAGAACTGAACAAAAGTATTCTCATCGTCGATAATTACTGAATAGCCGAATTCAATTATTCCTTTTGATGTAAATTTAATAGCATTACTCAACAGATTGGTTAAAATCTGTCGAATTCGCATATCATCAGAATTAATTACAAAGGGTGAGGGGTATGGAATGGTTGGAGGGAGCAATATTGTATTCTTTTTATATTTCTCTTTAACTTGTACATTATAAATAGTATAAAGATCGATAAGAAGAGAATTTAAATCAAATTCACGAAAACTCAATCTCAGCTGGTTCGCCTGAATCTTAGAGGTGTCGAGAATATCTTCGATTACTGAAATGAGCTGAGCACCGCTGCTCGAAACTAAATCAATATACTGCTTGCCATTTTCCGATAACCTCTCCTCCTCCTTAATTATTCGAATAAAACCAAGAATCGCGTTCATTGGTGAGCGTATCTCATGGCTCATGTTTGCAAGAAATGCTGTTTTAAGCTTATCGGATTCTTCTGCTTTTTCCTTTGCTTTAATTAAATCTTGTTCTGCAATTTTTCGATGGGTAATATCATTAGCAACTCCAACAAAAGCAATAGATTTACCTTTGTCATCATTTACAACAGCAGTTGAAAGAGATATTGGGAATTCGCTACCATCTTTTCGAATATTTAAAATTTCACCCTGCCAACCGCCTTTTAATGTGTTGTTATAAATTTCATTACTCTGAATCTCAGATACTGAAGAGGATCTTAGAATAGAAATATTTTTATTTAAGATTTCTTCTTCATTATATCCGTATGTCTTAATTAGAGCGGGGTTTACATATATTATTCGATCGTTTATATCTGTTATTGAAACACATTCAAGAATATTATTAATTGTTTGAGCCAACATATTAACCTTCTCTTCGGCTTTCTTTCTGCTTGTGATATTGCGTGCCAATGAGAGAACTTCATTATCCTTAGTTGGAACGATTCTGGCTTCATAATAGTTCAAACTACCGTCAAATAAGATTGTATACTCAATTGTTTGTAAAACGCCTGTTGATACGCAGATTTCAATAGCTGAGAAAATCTGCTTGCAGATTTCAGGTGAAAAGTACTCACGAATAGAATGACCAATAATTTTTTCTTTTGTAATTAGAATATCTTCAATACTAGGAGTATAAAAGTCAAGGTAAATACCCTCTCTACTTAATTTAAATAGCAAATCAGGAATTGCTTTCAGCATTGCTCTAAGATTCGATTCACTCTCAAGCAATGCCTCATTGGATTCCTTTTGCTCAGTAATATTTTCAATTACTCCATCGAAAAACATTAGGTTCCCTTGATTGTCATATGTTGACTTTCCGTTATCTCTAATCCAAATCTTTTTCCCATCCTTACGAACTAAATGAATCTCACTTTGAGCATATTCATTTGAATTTTTAACCGAGTTAATCACTTTCAACCTATCAACTGGTGTTGCAAAAAACTCGTTTACATTATGGGTTATTAATTCATCTACAGATTCATAACCAAAGTATTTGAGCCAATGCTAGATTAGCATAATGAATCCTTCCTGCCTCAGAAGTTCTGTAAATACCAACAGGAATCTGCTCTGCAAGAGTTCGATACTTCTCCTCACTTTCTACCAAGATTGCCTCAGCATTTTTTCTGTCAGTAATGTCGCGAGCCATTGCAATAACCACATCGGCACCAAAATATTTACCTTTATTAAGAATTATCTCTTTGGGAAAAATGTTTCCATTTTTTGATAACCCCCAAAATTCAAATTTCTGTGTAATTCCTTTAAAAGCCTCCGCTAATCTCACTGCTACAGCATCTAAATTATTCATTCCTGATGCCGATAATTTTTCAGGTGTACTTCCAACTATCTCTGATTTGGAATAACCATAAAGTTTTATTGCCGCCTTATTGACATCAAGAAAGACTCCGTTTGAATCCTGAATATAAATTGCCTCGCTTGTGTTATCAAAAATGCTTCGATAGTTCTCCTCGCTTTCCTTAAGGAATTTCTCCGTCAATTTCCGTTGCGAAATATCCCTAATAAATACCATTGTGGTAAGTTTGCCCCGATATAATGCCATGTTAACGTTAAACTCAACAGGAATGGGATCTCCGTTGACCCGTTGTATTAAAGTTTCATAGATTTCAGGCGCATTGTCTCCATTTATTCTTCTTTTATAATTCTCCGTTACGACTTCCTTTTCGCTTCCATGAATGAACTTAAGAAATGGCTGTCCTATTAATTCAACAGAAGTAACCATAGTCATCTCCAATATCTTCGGGTTACCGTAAATCAAGACTCCATCCTGGGCAAAAACTATCCCATCATTCGATTTTTCAACCAGTATTCTATACTTCTCCTCCGATTCAGCGAGCGCATTATTAACCTCATTCAAATGAGTAATGTCAGATGAAATAATCAATAGTCCATCCTTTCCATTTGAAAGCAATATCTTGGTGTCAATTATTTCAAGATTCTTGCTTTCACCATTTCTGCAAATATTTACAACCTCTGATCTTACTGTTTCGCCCTTTAATACTCTTTCTATATTCTGATTAATTAGCCCATGGTTTTGCTTAGGAGTTAAATCCTTAATATGCATCGAACAAAATTCTGCGGTACTATAGCCAAGAATTTGAGTGAGCGCTCTATTAACATTAAGGATTCTACCACTATCATCGCATATTATTATGCCATTAGGCAAGACATTGAAGAAGGATATTAATCCTTTTTGATCAAGCCAAATATGTTCGGTTTTTATTTCTCTGAATTGTTCCAATAATGCATCAACACAAAGATCTAATTCTCGGAAAGTATATGAATCGTTAATGTAATTATTCTTTTTTAATTGCCTTTTATCAACTAAGTTTTGGGCTATTCGCTCTTCTGAAATAAAAAGTATTGGGACCAAGCCATGGTGCTTTTGAATATTTTTTTTAAGGTCAACAAAATCGCTTTCGCTCTCCTTGTTAATATCTACTATAATTAAATCGGGTGTGATTTGAGGCTCTTGAATAAGAAAATTATTGATTGATAAAAAAACCGAACAGTTCGAAAAACCAAGGCTTTTCAAATCTGATTTGAGCCTATCTGAGATTCTTGCTTCAGCAATAACGATAGCCAGCATATTTTCCATCGATTCTCAAAATGCGATTAGCCTACAAGTTATCAATTTTTTAATTCGATGGTTAAAATCTCAATGAAAAACCCTCTGTGATAACGTTCACAGAGGGTTAAAATGATTGTTTTTTTAGAGTCTATCCAACATGTAAATATTGTTGAACGAGTTTAGCAATCTCATCATTCTTACCGTATAGTTTTTCGCTTAGACCTTTATCGTTAAAAGCTTTTAGGCTATTAATCCTTGAATCAATCATCCCCTTTGGGAATATTCCGTTCTCTTCAAAAGCAGTACGCTTTGCCTCAAGCGCCTCCGCTGATTCAAAGCATGATGCTGGTAGCTGTTTTAGGGTTGCTAACTTCTCCTTGAATTCAGGTTTGAAGATATTTACATCAACGTAAAGTTTCTCAGCAACCTCTAATGAATCCTTACTTTTTAAACCATTTAGAGAAGAAATAATAAATCCAGCAACCAGTAGATAAGGATCAGCAGAACAATCAGGTACTCTAAACTCAAAAGTTTGCTTATTAACGCTTTCGGGTTGACAGTTACAATCGTGCGGGTTAGCATCACTAATCATATGCTGTGCTCCCGACCATCCTAATGGAACACGAATAACAACTGACCGGTTACGATCGCCCCAGCAAATATTGGTAGGCGCTTCCTGATGAGGCACTAATCGTAGATATGATGTTGGGATTGTATTGCCAAATGCTGTCAAAGCATCAGCAACATCAAGAATGCCAGCAATCATTTTACGAGCCATTGGGCTCAGCTTGCCATTCTCAATCATTAGGTTGCAACCATCCTTCTCGGCTAGCATATGAAAATGCAATCCACTTCCAGCCTTACCAACAGTAATCTTTGGAGCAAAGCTGATATCAACACCGTATTGATATCCTAACATCCTCACAATCCACTTGGCAATAACCAGTTGGTCTACGGCTTCCTCGGCAGGTACAGGTAAGAATTCGATTTCGTGCTGCTCGAAGAGTTTATCCTCGGTCATAAAGCAACCAACCTCAGCATGGCCATACTTAATTTTTCCACCTGCCTTGGCAATTAGAACTAATGCTTCGCGTCTAAGCACCTCGCACTTTGCGAATGGTTCCGAAGCATGATAGCCCTTTTGGTCAACGCCTGGGAAAGCCTCCTCGCGATCGCTAATTACATAATATTCAAGCTCAGCAAGCGCTTTAAAAGTGCAGCCCGTTTCTTTTTTGAAAAGATCGTGTGCCTTACGAAGTACATATTCAGGTGAACTCTCAAGCGGCTTGCCCTCATTTGTGTAAAACGAGCAAAGAATATCAATAGTTGGCACCGATGTAAATGGATTTACAAAGGCTGTTTTATATCTTGGTATAACATATAAATCGCTGCTTCCTGCCCCGATGAATGAGAAAAGACTACTTCCGTCAACCCGTTCGCCGGTTGAAAGGATTGAATCGAGGTGCTCCTTCGAATTGATTACAAAGTTTAAGGTTTTTAATCTTCCGTCCTCTGCAACATATCGGAAGTTGACCATTTCAACTCCATTCTCCTCACAAAATTGGATGATATCATCCTTTGTAAATTGTGAAGAAGGTTTCTTAAGGAACTGAACCAATTCATTGGGGTTCATCGAAATTTCAGAATCTTTCATTTTTATAACATTTTAAAAGAAAAAGTTTACAAAACTAAGAAAGTCTTCATTATACATTACAAAACAATAAATGTTTCGCAGCATAGATTTGATGCTAAAAGACCTTTCAGGAAAAAGTCCCGAAAGGTCTTTGTATTAAAACTGTATATTCTATTTTGCGAGAAGTTTAAGCCTTTCCTCAATAACACTAATCTTTGATTCGGCATCGGCTTGCTTGTTGCGCTCAATCTCAACAACCTGTGCAGGAGCACTATTTACAAATCGTTCGTTGCTTAACTTTTTCATTACACTTTGAAGAAATCCTTTAGTATAATCTAGTTCAGCCTTGAGTTTTGCAATCTCCTCTTCAGGATTAATTAATCCTTCTAATGGAACATAAAACTCCGATGATTTGATTAGGAATGATGCTGCACCCTCAACCTTTTCTTTGGTATAGGTTAAGGTTTCTAGTCCTGCAAGTTTTGTTATGATACTTTCAACCTCGGCTCCAAATTTATCGGTTGATTTGATGTAAAGGTTAAGCGATTGCTTATTCGGAATATTCTTTTCCTGACGGATTGTACGAACACCTGAAATTACCTCCTTCATCAACTCAAATTGCTCAAGAAGATCAGCATCATAAGGTGCCGATTTGGGCATTTGGGTTATCATAAGGCTATCGCCCTGTTTCCTTTCATGCAGTGAATGCCATAATTCTTCAGTAATGAATGGCATAAAGGGATGGAGCAGCGTAAGCATCTTTGCAAAAATGCCTACGAGTTCACCATAAGTTTTTACATCAATAGGCTGTTGGTATGCTGGTTTAACCATTTCGAGTAACCACGATGAGAACTCATCCCAGAAAAGTTTGTAAACGGTCATCAAGGCCTCGGAGATTCTATACTTGTCGAAATGATCATCAATCTGCTCAATTTCACGATTCAGAATATTGTTGAACCATATAATTGCAGCTGCAGACGAGACTGGCTGAGGTATTTTTGAATCAACCTCCCAACCTTTTACAAGGCGGAAAGCATTCCAAATCTTATTGCTGAAATTTCGACCCTGCTCAGGAAGCGTTTCCTCAAACAGAAGATCGTTTCCTGCGGGAGAACAAAATAGCATGCCGATACGAACACCATCGGCACCATACTTGGCAATGAGATCGAGCGGATCGGGCGAGTTACCCAGCTGCTTACTCATCTTGCGCTTTTGCGAATCGCGAACGATACCGGTAAGGTAAACGCTCTTGAACGGCTTTGCACCTTGATACTCATACCCAGCAATAATCATACGTGCAACCCAGAAAAATAGGATTTCGGGTGCAGTGATCAGATCGTTGGTTGGGTAGTAATATTTTATATCTTCATTCTCAGGATAACGAATTCCATCGAATACAGAGATTGGCCATAACCATGAGCTAAACCAAGTATCGAGAACATCCTCCTCCTGACGTAAGTCAGAAAGTTTGAGCGATGGATTACCTGTTTTCTTTCTAGCAGCCTCCAACGCCTCAGCCTCAGTTTCAGCAACAACAAAACCACCCTCGGGTAGATAGTATGCCGGTATCCTGTGTCCCCACCAAAGTTGGCGAGACAAACACCAGTCCTTCACATTCTCCATCCAGTGGCGGTAAGTGTTCACAAACTTTGGAGGATAAAGTTGAATATCACCATTAATAACAGCATCCAAAGCGGGTTTTGAAAGATCTTGCATCTTCAAGAACCACTGCATTGATAATTTTGGCTCTATAACAGCATCAGTACGTTCGGAGTAACCAACCTTATTCTGATATTCCTCAACCTTTGCAAGATTACCTGCGCTTTCTAAATCCTTTACAATTATTTTACGAACATCAAATCGATCCTGACCAATATATAATTGGGCCGCAGTACTCATTGTTCCATCATCATTGAAAATATCAATAGTCTCGAGGTTATGCTTATCGCCCAGCAAGTAGTCATTGATATCGTGTGCAGGAGTTACCTTAAGCGCTCCTGTTCCAAATTCCATATCAACGTACTCATCGTAAATAATTGGTACGCTTCTTTCGATAAGCGGAACGATAACCTTTTTGCCTTTTAGATGGGCATAACGAGGATCGTTTGGGTGAACACAAACAGCAGTATCGCCAAGAATGGTCTCGGGGCGTGTGGTTGCAATGGTTACAAAACCATTTTCACCTTCAATTAAATATTTTAGGTAGTATAGCTTGCTCTGAACTTCGCGATAAATAACCTCTTCGTCGCTAACAGCCGTTTTGGCCTGTGGATCCCAATTTACCATCCGAACCCCACGATATACCAATCCTTTATTATAAAGATCTACAAAAACCTTAATAACGCTAGCCGATAGACTCTCGTCCATGGTAAAGCTGGTGCGCTCCCAATCGCATGATGCGCCTAATTTCTTAAGTTGCTCAAGGATTATTCCACCATGTTTCTCTTTCCACTCCCATGCATGCTCAAGAAACTCATCACGCGTAAGCGAATTCTTATCAATTCCCTCTGCTCTAAGTTTTGATACAACCTTTGCTTCTGTCGCAATTGAAGCATGGTCAGTTCCAGGAACCCAGCAAGCATTCTTCCCAGTCATTCTTGCCCTGCGGACAAGCACATCCTGAAGCGTATTGTTTAGCATATGCCCCATATGAAGCACACCCGTTACGTTTGGAGGAGGAATTACTATACAATAAGGCTCGCGCTCATCGGGTACAGAACGGAAGAAATTATTCTCCATCCAGTACTTATACCACTTATCCTCAACTTCGGCAGGATTATACTTTGCGGGAATTTCCATAAAAATCAACTAAAATGAAATTTTTAAAATATAGTTGGCAAAAATAAGAAATTAATGTGAATGGTAAGAAGAAGTTGGAAGAAGATGAAAAATTCAATTAGTAAATGCAACAATGATTGATTTTCTCTCTTTCCGAAATGCAGCGATAGCGGAATGAAGGAAAGAGAGAAAAGCCCGAAAGACATTTTCTCTCTTAATGCAAATGTTCGACCTTTGTTTTCGTC
>JANYLA010000053.1 GCA_025361485.1 Bacteroidales bacterium | reverse complement strand
ACGAATAAGTCTTTTTATAATCAGGAATATATTTACTTATTATATCACGTTTTTCGATAATGAAATAGTTTGCCTCATTTACCCTACCTTGAAAGTTTGGTAACAAATTCATTTTCTTAAAATCTATATCAATTTTTGTTGAATCGCCTGGATTAATATATATCTCATAACCTCCTTTTCGACCAAAAAGAATAGTGTAGAGTTCTGGTTTACTAATAATGGTTTTATATTCAAAAAATTTATTGCTTTTTACCTTAATCGTATCTGTAATCCCCTTGCTTCTTAAATATATGATTGAATCGGTGAAGTTCAAAATTTTACCAGAAATAACCGCCTCTTTTGGCCCTTTTACGCATGATACAACAATTAGCAAAAGCAATAAAATTGCTAGATATTTTTTCATATTTACGATTAGGTTAATTTTATTTTAAGGATGCAATATAGGGAAAATAAAGTTTTCAGTTGACAGTTTTCAGTTGACAGTTATTCGAATTATTTGTTTATTAGAGTTTATAGTCAGGTGTCGAGAAAACTAGCATTTCTCCAACTTATCAGTATCAACATACCATAAATAACCAACGGTCTTTGCGTAACCCATTTGCTTGATAAGATTTACGTATTGTTGGATTTGATTGATATAGGTATTCGATTCGGAGCCAAACTTATAATCGACCACAATCACCTCTCCATTCTTTATCATTACCCTATCGGGTCGAAGGATGGAACTATTTCGGGAGAGAACCGATATTTCGTTTTTCACCTCCCACTCCTCCGAAAACCAATTGGAATATGGATCTTGAACCATAAGTTCTTCAATTCTATCCTTTAACTCTTCTTTCTGGGAACCATCAATTAACCCCTCAAACTGCATACTTTCGAGGGCAGTATCAACATCTGTTGCATATTTAATTCTTGAAAATAGGGTATGCATTATTTTACCGTAATTAATCGATGCTATATGGTTTGCAGGAGAATCCTCAAAAAAATCGACAGATTCTAATCGCTGTTTAACGATAGCCTTTGTCTCACCCGCAGGATAATAATCGAGAATCCAAGTTAAATTCTCATCCTTCGATTTCGTTTCCCGTTTCTCGTTCTTATTTCTAATACCAAGGCTATAGGTCGTTACAGAATTATTAAAACGATCAGTCTCATTTGAAATGATAAGATTTGATGATTCAATCCCCGATAATACTTTATTAATCAGTGCAGATACGGTTGAAATAGTAGCTTCCTTATTATCATTCTTAACTTCCTTTTGAGGACAAAAGGCATAAAATTCATTCTCGGCACGAGTAAAGGCAACGTAAAGCATGTTGACATTATCAATTACATTTTGCATATCGTCCTCAATAGTTGGTCTAGCAAAAAGACTTCGCTTTGCATCTTTTCCAGATTTTATGGGATATTTTGGAAGAGAATCAAAAGGCGCTTGGTCTGAATTCACCCAAAGAAGTGGTTTTTTATTAGATGGGCTAAATGGCCAATCGGCCCGAGGAATTATCACCACAGGGAATTGCAATCCCTTGGATTTATGTATGGTTGTTATGGTTATCGCATTCTCGGACTCGGGCATCGATAGCGATAGCTTGTAGCCATCATCGTCCCACCATTCGAGAAACCGACCAACATCGTTTGGTCCTTTGCGCGATAGGTTGAGTATTTGTTCGTGTAACTCCGAGATATAGGCCAACTCCTTTTTGCTATTGAGTAAACCATATCGACTAATTATCGCCTCGAATGCCTCTTGAACAGGGCGAGTTCTGAATCCTTTCAACCATTCAACTTCGACATCTAGATAATTTCCAGTAAAAGTATCGTTCCAGCTAGTTTGGTTATCAACCCTTATGGTTTTTAGTCCAGCAGCAAGGCAAGCCTTTGTTATGATATCATTAGGTTGATAAATAGTTCGAATTGCAGCAACGCAAAACCTCACTGCGGGTGACGACTCAAGGAGTAATCCTTCCTGACTAACCACATCAAAAGAGCCAAGGGAATCGGGATGACTTTGCTTATAAGCGATAAGCATATTTGCAAACTCCTGTCCTTCCCTATTCAACCTAACTAAAATGGCAATATCGCCTGCTTTATAGCCTCTTTTTTGAATATCGGAAACTAATTCGGGCAGATAATTCTTCAAATCCTCGTTAAACGACTTATCGATATCAGGTATAAACTTTATCTCGGCATAACCACTTCCGCTACTATTTCTCGATATTTTCTGATTTACATTATCGTATGCCAACGAAAACTCCTTGCTAAAATCGTAGCTAAACTCTGTATCAACAGCCTTTTCTTTAGTAATGCCATTCAGCACCTTCGATGCACTTGTAAAGAAAAGGTTATTGAACTCCACTATCGATGGTAAACTCCTGCGATTTACATCTAATGGCTTATAGGTTACACCAAGCGATGAAAAGTCATCCTTTAAACCAGATGAAAGTATCCGCCAATCGCCATTTCGCCAGCGATAGATTGCCTGTTTAACATCACCAACCACCATGCTAAAACCATCCTGAGCAAGGCTATTCTCAATTAACGGTTTAAAGTTTTGCCACTGAATAACCGATGTATCCTGAAACTCATCAATCATAAAGTTCTCGTAGCGAGTGCCTGCCTTCTCGTAAACAAAAGGCGCATCGGTTTCCTTGACAAACTCACGAAGCAATGGCCCGCTATCGGCTAAAAGCATAAAACCCTCTTCGGTTGAGAACTTTCGTATGGTATGCCATAAATCGCCTAAAATTGCCAGCGAGTCAAGATTACGAAGCACCAACCTCGCTGAGTTATACTCAAACTCCTTACCTCCGATGATATCAAAAAGATTTGTAAGCGCAGGATGAAGTTCGCCGCTAATTATATTCGATATTTGTGCAAATCTTACGCTATTCTTTTTATCCTCAGCCTTTACCCATTCGTCTCCATTCGGGCTGTCAATAGCCTTCAATACATAACTATTCGATAATTCAGGTAAACCATCGTCAAATTCATGCTTACCACATTTGCTGAAAAAACCATAAACACCTCTACTGCCTTGCGTAAAACTTTTCTCGCCAAGTTGGTTTTCATCAATTACCTGCAATGCATACTTTCCTGCATTTGCAATTTGAGTGGAAACTTTCTCGATGATACTTTTCAACTCAACTTTTAGCGCATCAACCTTTTCCTTATCGGTAATTATATTTACCTCATCGGGTGTCATCAATCGGAAACTTTCGGAAAAAAGCTCTTTGCCAAGGGCAATTAATCCGCTTCGGATATCCCAACTTTTACCCTCCTCCAGCTGCGACTCACCCATTTTCCTCAACCACTCGAAAAGCGCAGGATTATCGACCGATTCATCGAGCATAATATCAGCAGCACGCTCAAGTACTGGGTTAAAATCGAGCCGAATATCGGCACCGCCCTGTTGACCTATCTCCCAAAGCAGCGCTTGAATTATTCGTTGAACAAAGCTATCGATGGTGCTTACCGAAAAGCGGGAATAATCGTGTAAAATATTGGATAAAGCCCTTTGGGCTCGGGATGGAATTGTATCGGGGTTAATCCGAGTTTCCTCAGCAACAATAGCGAGCATAGGTGTTTTATTGCCATCGGCAATACTCTTCAGCTCATCAAGAATACGACCTTTCATCTCGGCAGTTGCCTTATTGGTAAAGGTTACCGCCAATATCTTTTTATAGGAAAGAGGGTCGTGAATAACCAGCTTAATATACTCAGCTGCCAACCTAAAAGTTTTTCCCGATCCCGCTGAAGCTTTGTATACAATAAGGTTTGACATTGAATGTGAGTTACTGATTATTCATGTAAATATAGAAAACATATATTTGTATTTAAACCAAACAGCCATTATTCATTCTAAAATTAAATGAATTGAAAACCACCCTAAATATCAAAATATGAAAAGAATCTTACTTTGTTTAACTCTACTGCTCTTTCTATCATCAAATATTGTAATTGGGCAGAATAAACCTATCGAAAAGGCAAATTACCAACTTGCTTCAAAATTTTCGCCGAAGAGAATTGGGAAGATGGTATTCAGCACAAATGTCGACCCTCATTGGCTAAAGAATAGCGAACGTTTTTGGTATGCATACGAATCGCAAAATGGCAAAACATACTATATCGTTGATCCAGCAAACAAAACAAAGAAGGTGCTTTTCGACAATGTTAGCATGGCTGCTCAGATGTCGAGGCTAACTAAAGATCCTTTCGATGCTCAGCATCTTCCTATCGAGAAGATTAAATTCATCAAAGGCGAGACCGTACTTCAATTCGAGGTAAAAAGTCTGCTAATGGATGAAGATAAAAAGGACGAAGAGAACGATATGAAGGATAAAAAGGACAAGAAGAAAAAAGATAATGATGAAAAGAAGGAAAAGAAAACCTTTCACTTTGAATACGATCTTGCTTCAGGTAAACTAACCCTTATCGATGATTTTAAGAAGATAAAGGAGAACCCTGAATGGGCAAATATTTCGCCCGATGGTGAAAAAATTGTTTTCTCGAAAAAATACAACCTCTACTGGATCGATAAAGCAAACTACGAGAAAGCAAAAAAGGACGAAAAAGATTCAACTATAGTTGATCATCAGATTACAAAAAACGGAGAGAAGAATTACAGCTATGGTTATACGAAAGAGAATGAGGACAACGAAGAGGAGCTAAAGAATATCGACGATCGGAAGCCAACATATATCCTTTGGTCGCACGATTCAAAGATGTTTGCTCTTACCCGTAATGATGAACGCAAGGTTAAAGACCTTTGGGTGATTAAAACACTATCGAGCCCAAGGCCAACCATTGAGACCTATAAATATCAGATGCCGGGTGAAAAAGAATCGCCTATCGAAGAGCTACTAATCTATAATATGGTTGCTGATACGATGATTAAAGTTGATGTTACTGCTTTTAAAGATCAAACCATATCGATAAACAGCGCACCAAGACTAAACAAAGAGCGCGACGATGATTACGTTGCTAGCAAATGGCTTTCGAAAACTAACGACAAACTCTATTTCACTCGTGTTTCAAGAGATTTGAAAAGAGCCGATATTTGCTTCGCAGATCCGTCAACCGGTAAAGTAACTGTTGTAATTGAGGAGCGATTGAATACCTATATCGATTTAAATGATTTAGGCTTTGTGAACAACGGCAAGGAGCTAATCCACTGGTCGGAGCGCGATGGTTGGGGTCATTTTTACCTCTATGATGGAAACGGAAAGTTAAAAAATCAAATTACCTCAGGTCCTTTCCATTGCGAAAATATCGAGGGAATTGATGAAGCAAACAGAGTGCTCTACTTTACTGCGAATGGCTTAGAGCCTAATGAAGATCCATACTACTACCATTTATATAGAATCAACTTTGACGGAACCGGGCTAAAATTATTGAATAAAGGAAACTTCGATCATAATGTTAATGTTTCAGATTCGTACAAATTCTTCGTTGATAACTTCTCAAGGGTAAATACCGCTCCCGAATCATTTCTAATGGATAATCTTGGAAATAAAATTTTCAACCTTGAGAAAACCGATTTATCTCTTCTTTTCCAAGCAGGTTATAAATTCCCGGAGCCATTCAAAGTGAAGGCTGCCGATGGCATTACCGATTTGTATGGAGTTATGTATAAACCTTTCGATTTCGATTCGACTAGATTATATCCTTTAATCGAATATGTTTATCCTGGTCCACAGACTGAAGCTGTAGATAAATCATTCTCAAAAAGAATGGACAGAACCGACCGATTAGCTCAGTTTGGTTTTATTGTTATTACCCTTGGCAATCGCGGTGGACACCCCGCACGCTCGAAATGGTATCATAATTACGGATATGGTAATCTAAGAGCTTATGGTTTGGCCGATAAAAAGGTGACCGCCGAACAACTTGCCGATAGGCATAAATATATTGATATCAACAAAGTTGGTATTCATGGACATTCAGGCGGTGGATTTATGTCGACAGCTGCAATTCTTACCTACCCCGACTTTTTTAAGGTTGCCGTTTCGAACGCTGGCAATCACGATAATAGCATTTACAACCGTTGGTGGAGCGAGAAACATCATGGCATTAAGGAAATCGCAGACACAAGCGGAAATGTAAAGTTTGTTTACGAAATTGAGAAAAACCCTCAAATTGCCAAAAACTTAAAAGGGCATCTGCTTTTAACAACCGGTGAAATTGACGATAATGTACATCCTGGCAATACCCTAAGGGTTGTAAATGCATTGATAAAAGCCAATAAACGTTTTGATTTCTTTATGTATCCTGGCCAACGCCATGGTTATGGCGATATGTTCGAGTATCAATTCTGGTTGTCAGGCGATTATTTTTGCAAATACTTAATTGGAGACTACTCTCAAAGTGTTGATAATATTGAGATGGACAAAGATATTGAATTGAAGTAGAGCAACTTTTTTTGTTATTTCAAAACGGATTATCAAATCGATAATCCGTTTTTTTTAATCAATTATTCTCACCAAACACCTAATTATGTTATTAAAGTGTGTTGTTAAATATTTTTTCAATTGACATTTGTCAGGCAAACCGAAATTGATTTCATATATTTTTGTCCCTATCTTAAGTAGAATTTTTCAAACCAAATAATTTCACGAGGAGGATTTAACATGGGCAATGTACTGATGTACACTTTGCTTATGGCTGGGATAACTTTTGCCATAGGCTTCTTTGTAGCTTTTGTAATTAAAATTGTTTTTAGCACCATCCAACGAATGATGAGAGCTCAAACCGAAGAGTTCAAAACGGGAATAATTAGGGTGCGTCACATTAGTAAAATTCGAAAGCAAAACAATGTTTCGGATATAGGAACGGTTCGAATTAGCAAGAATCTTTCCAATAGGAATAATTATACTGCTAGTAAAGTTTACACTAATGATCTTGTAGAGTATTACTATGGAAAGCATTGATTTTTCACATCTTTTTCAAGGCATATCGACTCTACTAACCTCTGATCCAGTAATCATATTCTCAAGAATATTCCTAATGCTTTTAGGGATGTTATTGGTTTATCTGGGTAAAAAAGGAGTTCTTGAACCCTTATTGATGATACCGATGGGACTTGGAATGGCAGCAATAAATGCTGGCGTTCTTTTTATGCCTGATGGTACTCAAGGGAATTTATTCGTGGATCCTTTAATAACCGATCCAAACCAATTGGTAGATGTTCTTCAGATTGATTTTTTACAACCAATCTATACCTTTACTTTCAGCAATGGTCTAATTGCTTGTTTTGTATTCATGGGGATTGGCGTACTGTTAGATGTTAGCTATGTGCTTCAGCGTCCTTTTCTTAGCATGTTTCTTGCGCTATGCGGTGAACTTGGCACTTTTTTAACAATACCAATTGCAATGCTTTTTGGACTGACTCTTAGAGAAGGTGCTTCAATAGCTATGGTAGGTGGTGCTGATGGTCCAATGGTGCTTTTCACCTCATTAAGTTTAGCAAAACATCTATTTGTTCCAATTACGGTTGTTGCATACTTATACCTTGGCCTTACCTATGGAGGTTATCCTTATCTAATCAGGTTAATGGTTCCAAAAAGGTTAAGGGGCATTGACATGGCTGCAATCAATAAAGAAAAGAACAAACACAAGAAAAAGCCAAGGCCAATTAGCTCCGGCGAAAAACTTGCTTTTGCAGTTGTTGTTTGCACAATTCTTTGCTTACTGTTTCCTGTTGCAGCACCATTGTTCTTTTCATTATTTCTAGGTGTGGCAATACGTGAATCGGGATTAAAGCATGTAATTGATTTTGTTAGCGGTCCATTACTTTACGGCTCTACACTATTTCTAGGCCTTTTACTTGGTGTTTTATGTGAAGCTCACCTAATTTTAGATCCGAAAATTCTTTTACTATTAGTCCTAGGAATTATTTCACTACTCCTTTCTGGAATTGGAGGTATTCTTGGCGGTTATATTATGTATTTTATTACTGGAGGAAAGTTTAACCCAGTTATTGGTATCGCTGCTGTTAGCTGTGTTCCAACAACCGCTAAGGTTGCTCAAAAAGAGGTTAGCAAGGTTAACCCTTCGGCGATGATTCTTCCTGAAGCAATTGGCGCAAATATATCGGGAGTAATTACAACTGCTATTATCGCAGGTATATATATTACTCTCATTCCATTTTTCAAATAAGGTTAGTCAGGTTCTTTTCAGTAAAAGAGGAAGTCGATAAAAATCGGCTTCCTCTTTTACTGATCTAGCAACTCTTTTCCTAACTTTGGTAAATTATATTTTTTACTACCACTAAAAAGGAGGATAAACCATGATAAAGCATAAACCGTTAAACATCTTTTTATTTTCGATTTCAATTTTGATTTGCACCTCATTTGCCATACCGAAACAAACTATTGTTCCGGCAAATAAAGATTGGACAAATACAGAGTATTCAATTCAAATTGGTGATAAAATTGAGATCGTTACTGCAGGAGAAATAACTATAGATGGTATTATTAAATGCAATCCTGAGGGTATTTCAAACAATCCAGACCTGCAAAAACAATGTATAATTAAAACTTCAAACCCTGGTTGCATTATTGGAAAAATTGGAGAAAAAGGCAAGCCGTTCTTTGTAGGAAGGAATAGTATAATAACTTCGGTCAGCGCAGGAAATCTTTTTCTTGGAGTTAATGACAAAAATTGCAAAAACAATACTGGCGAATTTCTATCAATTATTACAATTACCGCTATAATCAAAGACAGTCAAGCGGGCAAATAGAAACTCGAAAAAGGCACGGTAATAAAGACTGTTCCTATTGTTTACAGTTTTTGTGAATTATTTTTCAACTATAGATTTAATTTCTGTCTTGTTAATCAATTTATAAACAGGATAAGGGTTATACTTTTTACTCCACTGTGGCACAAGATATCTATCAAAGTAATTCCAGAACAAAAGGCCATCATCCGATTGAGGCTCGAGTAAATAGGAAACTAAATATCCTAGTTTTTGAGAAGTTCTAATAATGTATGCTCCACTGTTAAATTCCTTCGTTTCTTTTTCGAGATTTCCTTTTATCGTTTCGTTATAATGACCTTGATTTAAACGTGGTGCAGCTTTTAATTCATCAATAACAAATTTTTCTACGTCAAGAGTTGTTGTTTTTTCCAGTTTTTCGACTACTATACCATGAGTTTTTAAAAGACTAATAATTTCAGGATCAGGAAATGATAAAAGGTAAGCAAAAGGGAATCTAACGTTTTTCGTAGCGTAGTAATCAGCAATATAAATCACGTTCACATCTTTTCTTCTATCACTTTTCTTGTAACGTTCATATTCATTCTCGCTTTCAACCGCATCTGCCTCAAAGGTTTTAATAGTAACATTATTGGGAGTTGGCCTTCCTGCATAAGCAATAGCAAATGAATCGGCAGCTGAAGGATTTAAACCTCTTGCAATAGTTTTAGCATCAACATCTTTAATTAAATCCTTAATTTCAGTTTTATGGACTGAAGCATAATCCATTAAAGAATAAATTAGGTGGTAACAACCCATTACTCGTGATTTAAAATCGGCATAAACATAATTCTCATTCAGAATCCCTAAACGATTACGTACACCAACATAGTTACTTAAGTATCTTGGTTCAGCGGCATAAGAAATCCAACCTTTACTATAATCCATCATATCGATAAACTCACCATAAAAGCAATTTTCTGTTTTATACTTATCCAATAATACGCTCGATACTTCGGGCATCATCCTATCTCGCATATAGTTTATGAGCGAACGATCGCAGTTAGGATTCATAATCCACGTAAAAGTTGTCGGTTCAACGTGATATGAACCATTCGTTGTATGGCAATCCATTACTATTTCGGGATCCCATTTATTTAAAACATTGGTAATAACACCTTTAATCTCAGGTGATTCAATCTTCATGGCATCGCGATTCAAATCGAGCATCTGCCCATTATACCTTACTCCTACACCATTTACTGGACCATTCTGATTCGTACGATTTTTCGTGCTAATTTTTTCATTCCCATCGGCATTAAGATCTGGACAAACTAACAAAACAACATTCTTAAGAATTTCTGGGTTTTTATCATTAAGTAAATCTCTGAGATACATCAGTGAAGCCTCTTTTCCTTCAACTTCACCTGCATGAATATTGGCTTGGATGTAAACAACAACTCGCTTATCGTTAACCAAATCTTTAGGCGATTTTGGAAGAGGATTACCTACAATTAGCAGAGGAATATCTCTACCCTCAACGGTTCGTGCAATGGTTTCAACCCGAACGAATTTTGATGCTTTAAGGTGACTAACAAAAGCAATTACATCTTCGTATCTCGATGTTGACTCATAGTTCGACTTTTCGGCAACTGTTTGCATTTCAGCTTGACCAAACAGGCCGATTGAATTGAAAATAATAATTACGCTTAGCAACGAATATTTTTTCATAATTTGTTTTTTTATAAGCAGTTTGACTCTCGATTGCATTAATAGATTAAACCATTGAACCTAAAAAATGTTTTGACTCTTCCCATTTTATCTATTGACACTTCGAACCTCTGACTTCCAACTTCTCAACTTTATTCCTAACTTTGCCACTTCAAATTGAAAAATGGAAAGAGTTGTTGTAGGTTTATCGGGCGGTGTAGATTCAAGTGTTGCAGCATATTTGCTCAAAGAGCAAGGCTATGAGGTTATTGGAATGTTCATGAAGAATTGGCACGATACGGTTGGCGTTCTTCAGGGCGATTGTCCCTTTGACGATGACCGCAATTTTGCCGAGATGGTTGCCCGTAAACTAAAAATTCCTTTCGAATATGTAGACCTAAGCAACGAATATCGAAAACGGGTTGTTGATTATATGTTCGATGAATACGAAAGGGGACGAACACCAAACCCCGATGTGCTCTGTAATCGCGAAATCAAGTTCGATGCTTTTATGAAAGCAGCTTTAGCTCTCGATGCCGACTATGTGGCAACGGGTCATTATTGCCGCAAGAAAGAGATTGAAGTTAATGGCGAAACTTACTATCGACTTTTATCAGGTATCGACCCCAACAAAGACCAAAGCTATTTTCTTTGTCAGCTGAATCAACGTCAGCTTGAAAAATCACTTTTTCCAATTGGACATTTGCTAAAACCTGAGGTTCGCAGAATTGCGGCTGAATTAAACCTTGCTAGCGCCGACAGGAAAGACTCTCAGGGTATTTGCTTTGTTGGTAAGGTTGATTTACCTATATTCCTTCAGCAAAAGTTGAAATCGAGAAAAGGGGATATTATTGAAATTCCGAGAGAATATTACGATGGAATAGCACCAATACATGAAGATAATCTCGAAAAACTAGCTAAACCATTATTCTACAAACCCACAGATGGTAAGGTTATTGGACCACATCAAGGAGCGAACTTTTTCACAATTGGCCAAAGAAAAGGTCTCAACATAGGTGGAAAACTAGAACCGATGTTTGTTATTTTGACTGATATTGAGAACAATATCGTTTATGCAGGCATGGGGCAAGAGCACCTAGGACTATATCGAAAAGGCTTACTGATTAACTCCTCCGAAGTGCATTGGGTACGACCCGACAGGAAGATGAAACCCAATGAAAGTATCGAAATGCTTGTAAGAATAAGGTATCGTCAGCCATTGCAGAAAGCAACGCTATTTTGCCGTAATAACGGCATCTACATAATATTTAAAGAACCCCAACGAGGAGTTACTGCAGGTCAATTCGCCGCTTGGTATGATAAGGATGAATTAATTGGGTCTGGTGTAATATCGGAATAGTTGAGATTAGGAGTTGGCTGTTAGGTTTTGTTTCTCATTTCTCATTTCTCATTTCTCATTTCTCATTTCTCATTTCTCATTTCTCATTTCTCACTTTTCACTCTTAAATACTCCTCCGCCATAACAATACTATTAGCCTTTCCAACATCAAGAACGTAGTTATTGGTAACATCAAATCCCTTAATTGTATACTTATTGCATAAACTTAGGTAAGCATCAACAATTGAGAAAGAGCCCTTTAAAGTGATAAGATTAAAAACATCGGGGCTTATAACATGGATTCCTGCAAAAGCGTATTCTGTTAGCTGCTCATGATTACCCGATGGGATAACCTCCTTTTTGGTTAAAAGATTTTTCCAACCCGAAAGTTTCATATTTAAATCGAAAAGAAAAACTCGAGAAGAATCACGCTTCCCAACAGCCAAAGTTGCGAGCGAATCGGTATTTGAATGGGTTTTGTATAATAGATTTAGGTCGATATCGGTAATAATATCAACGTTATGAACTAGAAATGGAGCATCGCCAATCAAAAAATTTGAGGCGTGAAAAATACCACCACCTGTGTCGAGAAGCCATTCTGATTCATCTGAGATATAAATATTTACACCAAAATCTTTACTCCGAATGAATGAGATAAGCATCTCGGAGAAATGGTGGACGTTTATTACAATCTCATCAAAACCACTATCGATAAGCTTTGCAATAGCATGTTCAAGCAGAGTAACTCCACCAATTTCAACCAAGGCTTTTGGCCTATCGTTGGTTAAGGGTTTTAACCTTGTTCCCAATCCCGCTGCAAGAATCATTGCTTTCATTAATATGCTCCTTACTTATTCTTTATGGGTTTGCAAAGCTTTTTCTCCTTGGGAGACGAACTGCCGCACTTCTTACACACATAGGCTGCATCGGACTTTTTTTCGTCCTTTTCATCCACTTTATCCTTCTTGCACATCTTGCTCATCTGTCTTTCAGTTCTCTATGTGAAACGTTAATTCTCACCCCTTGAATTCCCTCAAGCATTTTGGCTAACCTATCAGCACAATAAACCGAACGATGCTGACCACCTGTGCATCCAAATCCAACCGATAAATATTTGAAACCACGAGATATATAGTTGTTTGCGGCACTGAGAATCATCTCATAGGCACTATTCATAAAACTATCGACCTCGTGCCTTTCATTCAAATACTCAGCAACGGGAGCATCCAGCCCCGTTAAAACCTTATATTTAACCAAACGACCCGGATTCAGAAGCGAGCGGCAATCGAAAATAAATCCGCCGCCATGCTCTGGGTTTATATTTGGATATCCATTCTTAAGCGAAAAACTTGTAATATCGATGGTTAAACCCTCGAATCGAGAAGTTTGTTCAATCTTGGCTTTTTGTATGTTAACTATATTCTCAAGCACCGATACTAAATACTTTATTTTTAAATCAGGAAACTTTGCTTTTAGCACTTGGCTAAGATTATCAATTGCAGGAGGAATGCTCTGAATAAAATGCGTTTTACCCTCGAAATATCCTCTATAACCATACGCCCCAAGTGTTTGAATAATTCTGAAAAGCACAAAAGCAGGAAATCGCTCCCTTAGTTTTTCTACGTTAACTTTCTTCTTAGTACTAAGTATATCAAGATAATAATCGAATAGCATATCCCTCTGCGATTGAGGAATTGCAGCCTTAGCCTGATATAAAAACGATGCAACATCGTATAGGCAAGGACCTCTCCTACCTCCCTGATAGTCGATGAAGTACAACTCATTGTTCTTAACCATGATGTTGCGCGACTGAAAATCACGGTATTGAAAACAATCGGTATCATCATCAAGGAGATAATTGGCAAACGTTTCAAAGTCATTCTCCAACATCTCCTCATCGAAAATAGCCCCAACGGGTTTAAGGAATGAGTACTTAAAATAGTTAAAATCCCACATCACCGACCTACGGTCGAATACATTCTTAGGATAACATACGCTATAATCTAAACCTTCTGAGCCTTCTATTTGAAATTTAGCTAATTGAATTAAGGCAGATTTGAAATTTGACACTATCGATTCTTTATACTCACTATTATCAAGATGACAAGCCATAAGCACCGAATAGAGCGTGGTATCGCCTAAATCAGAAAGTAAGTAATACTGCTGATTCGATGAAATTGCAAAGAGTTTCGGAACCTTCAATTCTCTGGATGCAAAATGGTTTGTCAATTCAAAAAACGCCTTATTCTCATTGATATCGGCATTGAATACACCGATAACAGGCTCGTCGATACCCTGAATCCTAAAATAAATCCTACTTGAACCCGACTTTGGTAATGCGGTAATGGAAATCGGTTCGTGCTTAAATTGCTTAAGGTATAGCGCAGTAAGCGCTTCGGTATGTTCGATATATTTTAATTGCATAGCACAATTTAGCTAAAAAAATAGATTAATGGAACAATGTATATTAGGGCTGTAATAAAATCGATAACCCTTATCTTTTTAATATCCAAAATACTAATTGCCATTCCGATAAGCAAGATTCCACCAACTGCAGAAAGTTCATTTATCATTAACTCGCTGAACGAACTACCTAACCACATGGCAAGTATGGTAAGAAAACCTTGATAAATCAAGATAGGAACAGATGAAAAAATGACACCAATGCCCAGCGATGATGCCAGTGCAATGGACGCAATTCCATCCATTAAACTTTTAATCAAAAGCAACTTTGGTTCATGGCCTACCCCCTCCTCGATTGAACCGAGGATTGCCACAGGGCCCATGCAAAACAATAATGATGCAACAAGGAAACCCTCTGTGAACTTATCACCTTTAAGGTTAAACTTACTTTTAATAAATTCACCTAACCTATCGGTTTTATCCTGTAAATTTAGAACCGAACCTGTAAGCGCCCCAAGAATTAGGCTAAAAGCAAGTAGAATGGCATTTTGAGTCTTTAGACTCATTGAAAAACCGAGATAAAGGGTAAACAACCCAAAAACCTGAAAGAGTAAATCAATAACCCGCTGTGGAAGGAATGACTTAAACTTCATGCCTATTGCACCACCAACTACTATCGCCCCAAAATTAACCAGAGTACCAAACATTCTTTTTTCTTCAAACCTAGCAATTTTTATTGAGTCGATTTATCATTCCTATCTATATTCGTTGAACAATCAAGAGCTAATTATCTACAAATTCTTGCCCTTATGTTTATAAAATGCTAAATTTGAATAACTGAATAACGACAAATTACCTACAAAAAAGTTTGATTATGAAGTTTGAACTGATGACTAAAGATGAATGTATAAATTTCATCGAATTCAATATAACCGGCGATAGCGAGAACTACAATAAGTGCGACGAGGAGTCGCTTTACCTAAATAGTAGCCTTTTCAACATCTTTGCAGGCTGCTTTGAGCGCAGTAACCACCTCTTTGAATTCATCGGTCAAACGATGTACAATAGCCGTACTTTTATTCCGCTTAAAAATGAATTAAATCTTAATCTTGAGAAATTAGTCTCCATCAATAATATCAAGGAGTTTCAGGAATATCTCACAAGTATATTTATGGGGCGAGAGCTGATAAATCAGTTTAACCAAATTGACCCTGAATACGAAAAGCATTGGCGAAGCTATATCCGCCGTTGGATTCGCATAAACCGTGGATTAAACAAACTTGTAAATAGATGTATCGAGGAAGAATTAGTACTTTGGGTTATCGGTTATTAACCTCAAAACCTAATTTCTGCAAAATATTTGAAAGATTCGCACTTGCACCATTAACCCTAAACCCGGAAAATTCACGTCTTAAAGTGTAATGGCTTCTGAACTTTTCGAAATCAGCTGATGATTTTCTAAAGTTAGTATCATCAGTCAATATATCATACGTGCGTGAGATCGCATCAATAATGTTTATTGGGTTTTCAAGAATTTCCTGCTTGTCCATTGGACTATTTGTAGGAATCCAAGGATGTATCCCTAGGTTAAAAAACTTACTTAAAGCATCAACTACCATTTTTGTGCCATTCACTTTCCCCTCAACGGAATAACCTGCAATATGAGGCGTCGCCAAGTTTACAAGTTTCAAAAGTTCATGCGAAATATTTGGCTCATACTCCCAAACATCAAGGGCAGTAGCAGCAATCTTTTTAAGATTAATCGCATCGATTAACGATTGAGTTTCAATAACCTCTCCCCTCGATGAGTTAATGAGCACAACATTATCTTTAAAGGTATCTATCAAAGCTCGATCAACCATATGAATAGTAGCATCAATCCCCGAGAATGAAAGAGGAACATGAAATGTGATAAAATCAGACTGCTGAGCAATAGTTTTTAAATCCACAAAATCAGCCAAATGCTCCTCCCTTTTACGTGGAGGGTCGCAACAAAGCACTTGCATGCCGAGTGCTAATCCAACATCAACAACCTTACGCCCAACATTACCAACACCAACTACACCAAGCACTTTGCCTTCAAGGCTTATTCTCTTTGATTTTGAAATTTGCAATAATGCTGCTGCAAACCATTGCTGAACTGCACCTGAATTACAGCCTGGAGCGTTAACCCATTCAATTCCCCTTGAATTACAAAAATCGGTATCGATATGGTCGAACCCAATTGTTGCAGAACCAATAAACTTCACCGTTGATCCTTCAAGCAATTCGGCATTACAATAAGTACGTGTACGAACTAAAAGCGCATCAGCATATTTAACAACTTCAGAAGTAATCTCTACTGCCGGTAATAGAACAATGTTATCAAAATAAGAATCGAAAACGCCCTTTAAGTATGGTATATTGATATCGGCAACCAGCTTCATGGATTCAATTTTGACAAAGATAGGAAATACTTACTAGCTAAAATTAATGAGTGATTTGTTATTTCCAATTGTTGCTTATCACTTTTTTATATCTTTACAATAAAAACAAATGATTACAGCAACATTAGCCAATTTTTCCCGATACACTAGCCTTCATCCACAGTTCAACAAGATTGAAGAATTTCTAAGAAACTACACTTTCGGAAAATCAGGTGAAAGGGTTTACCTCGATGACGATAAAATATTTGTTATCCCAGCGCTCGACATTGCAAAACTAAAGGAGAATGCACCACTTGAGGCGCATAATCGATATATTGATATTCAAATCTGCCTTGAAGGACATGAGACAATGGGCTGGCGAAGTCGTTCCGATTGCCATATGCCTAAATCAACCTTTGATTCAGATAAGGACATTGTTTTTTTTGATGACAGACCACTCACCTACTTTGACGTGCCTGCTGGATCATTCGCTATATTCTTTCCTGAGGATTGCCATGCACCTATGATTGGTGAGGGAGTTATTAAGAAAGTTGTTTTTAAGGTAGAAGAACTAAAAATGATAATAGAAAATAGACTCCTTACTGCATAGAGGCTGTCTTAATAAATCAATTAACCGCAAAGCATTATAAGGTTTAGCAAAGTTCGCTAAGAATAAAATTGCGTATACCAATTTGCGCACTTTGCGATTTCTTCTTTGTGTGCTTTGCAGTTAATGTATATCTATTTTTGACAACCTCTTTAATTAGAACAACCCCTCAACTGAGAAGTATCTTTCGCCTGTATCATATGCAAAAGTGAGCACTTTTGAACCAATTGGTATTTCAGGTATCTTTTTAGCAATGGCAGCTAATGATGCACCTGTTGAAATGCCTACTAGCAAACCCTCCTCTAATGCAGCTCTGCGGGTATAATCATAGGCCTCATCCTTTGATATACGAATAACACCATCTAGGATTTTCATATTAAGATTGCTGGGTATAAAATTTGCCCCAATCCCCTGAAGAGGATGTGGTCCAGGTTTTCCACCGCTAATAATTGGTGATAGTTCGGGCTCAACAGCAAATACTTTCAACCTTGGGAACTTTGATTTTAGTACTTCGGCTACACCCGAAACATGGCCACCAGTACCAACCCCTGTTATAAGAAAATCAATTCCTTCTGGAAAGTCATTAATAATTTCGATTGCTGTTGTTTTACGATGAGCATCTACATTAGAAGGGTTATCGAATTGCGATGGCATCCATGTATTTTTATCGTTTTGAGTAATCTCAATTGCTTTATCTAAAGCAGCTTTCATACCTCCTTCACGAGGTGTAAGAACGAATGTTGCACCATAAACCGACATCAATTTCCGTCGTTCAACGCTGAATGATTCGGGCATTACTAGAATTAACTTGTAACCCTTCACCGCTGCAACCATTGCTAATCCAACACCTGTGTTACCAGATGTAGGTTCAACGATGACCATTCCAGGTTTAAGTTTGCCATTTTTCTCAGCATCTTCAACCATTGCTAATGCTATACGATCCTTAATACTTCCACCAGGATTGACTTTTTCAAATTTCACCCAAACTTCTCTATCACTAGGGTATAATTTGTTTATTCGAATATGTGGGGTATTACCTATTGTGTCTAAAACATCATTTGCTTTCATTATTATTGATTAAAATTTGAGAAATGGGTATAATTAGTCTGTGAGATGTGCAGCAGCTGCACGATTTTTGGGTATAAATATTATATAAGTCCTGCGGGCACAGGACAACAGCATGCTGAAAGCATTAAAGAAGAAGTGATATGTAAACCAGAAATAACCCTCAAATTACAAAATTAATCGGTTCGTTAAAACCCTTACCATTTCTAATTACCACTTCGCTTTTGTGATAAACAACTGAGTTTGGCTGAACGCTCTCGGTAAGCCAAACATTTCCTCCAATAATAGTATTATGTCCTATCACGGTACTGCCTCCAAGAATAGTGCTACCGGAATAAACAATCACATTATCCTCGATGGTTGGATGGCGCTTTTCGTTTGCTAATCCTTTACTGACAATTAATGCGCCAAGAGTTACTCCTTGATAAATCTTAACATTTTTACCGATTACCGTTGTCTCGCCAATTACAATACCGGTACCATGATCGATATAAAAATTTTCGCCAATGTTTGCTCCTGGGTTAATATCAATTCCTGTTTTGCTATGAGCGTACTCACTTATAACTCGAGGAATAACTGGAATTTTCAAACGATATAAAACATTTGCAAAGCGATAAACTGCAATTGCATAAAAACCAGGATAGCAGAGCATAATCTCTTCTACTGAAAATGCAGCGGGATCATTCTTAAGAAACATCTCTGAGTCCTCAAGTAAACCATCGTAAATAGATGGTATTTGAGAAAGAAAACTGACAGTCAAACTATTAATATCCTCATTCAGCTCCTTTTCGATTGGAAGAAGTAAACTCTTAAAACGAAACTGCAGTTCACGCCACTTTAAATCGACTTCATCAAGGCTTCTATGTGCGTTTACCTTAACAGGAAATAGTAGAGAAATCAACTCATCAACAAACTCTTGAGTTTGCTTCATAGAAGGAACAGCCTGTAAAAAGCTTTTATTTTTACTGTGCAACTTTTTAGCAAAACCATCTATTTTAACCTGCTTGGAATCCATAAAGATTTCAACTTTAAAAATCGAAACAAATATAATTATATTTATTTAGTATAATTATAAATAAACAAAAAAGCACGTATATTAGCAATACGAAAAGTTTAGTTTTTCCTTAAAATCAATTATGTTTATTTCTAAAAACCTGTTATTTAAGCTATATTTGTTTTTATCATTTATCTTGAAGTTACAAAAAGGCAAAAAGTAGTAACATAAATCAATAATATATATGCTTTTAAAAAAAATAGTAAGAACAACAATAGTTATCGTTTGGGGAATCTACAGCCCTATTTCGTTATTCTCACAAAATATCAACCTTTATCTTATAAAGGAAAACATTACAGCGGTTACAACTAACTCTGAGCTCATCGTATCGGATCAGTTAAATACAAGTTGTACCAATCCATCGAAGGCTGAATTATACAATGATGAAACAAAAAATATATTCATTAACATGGAATCAAGTATAACACCCACAAGTAAGTTTTTAATGATTCCTTTTGGTTATACTTTAAAGAAGAAGTATTCCATATCGGTTATGCTTCCTTACTATTTCAGTCGTGGTATGAACTATTCACATGGTACAGAAATGACTTCAGGTATTGGCGATTTATCGGTAAAAGCAACATATAAACATAATAATGAGAAACTAAAGAACGAGTTTAGCCTTTTAGTGAAATTGCCAACAGGCAATGCCAATAAGCAGGTAAATGGTTATTTAGTGCCACTTGGAACAGGAACCACAGATATAATGGGACAGACAATTCTTACTTACGAAAGCAATAAAAACAAACTTTATTTCAATTTATCGTTTCGGTTAAATGGGAAACTTGAACGTAAGGCACAAATCACTTACCCTGCCGGAGCAGGTGTTGAAACAATAAAATATAACATAAAGAACGGGAATACCTTTATGTTCTACTCCTCCTACTCCTATAAATTTTGGAAATACGCTTCTGGCCTTGCTGGTTTTTCAGTTATTAAAAACGGACAAGGAGCAATAGATCAGACTCAAAGTTTAGATAATGGACCAACACTAAGTTTCAATGGGATGAATGCTGGTCAAAGTTTTTTCATTGCTGATTTTAATCCTGCCATTATCATCTCAATCAAAAAATTCGATATTGCATTGGGTTGCAAAATACCAGCATACACTAAAGTTAGCGAAATCAATTCTGAGGATAAGCGCAAGCTCATGTACACTTTTCGTTTCTCGTATTCTATCTATTAATCGTCTTGAAAAATCAGATTATGAAAAAAATAACTCCATTAATATTTTTTGCAATAACATTAGTTCTCTTTTTCAGCAGCTGTAAAAAGGAGAATGTATTGCAATTGGCACCTGTAGGTTCTTTAAAAATCAACCTAACCCTGAAAGATTATAGTTATAATACAAATTCAAAAACATCAACACTTCAGAAGTTAAAAAAGGAAGTGTTACCTAATTCATTTAAAGCCGCAATAACCATTAAAGGCAAGAATGTTCCAGAGAGAACAACTACTGCAGAAGCAAATTACGATGGAAACTTTTATCAGCTATCACTCCCGATTGAAGCCCCATTCAATGAAATTTTCACAATTACCATTACCACCAGAACTGATAGTACAACTTGGGAAGGAGCGCAACATGATATTATTATACAAGAAGATAGGTTACCCTATCAAGCTAGCATTGCACTTGGAATTAGCTCGATAATGGATATTGATGGCAATGTTTACAAAACTGTTTTAATAGGTACTCAACTTTGGTTAACAAGCAACTTAAAGGTAACCCATTACCGAAATGGCGACCCAATTACTAATGCATCTGATGCAGCTCAGTGGGTTAGTCTTGGTGGCTTTAATGGTGCTTATTGCTATCTTAATAACGATCAAAGCAATGTTTCACTTTATGGTATGTTATACAAGCATTATACAACCATGGATAGCAGAGGAGTTTGCCCCTCGGGTTGGCGTGTCCCTACAATGACTGATTGGGATGTATTAGCAACTACTTTAGGTGGAGCAAATGTTGCTGGAGGAATGATGAAAATCACAGGTACTGATTATTGGGCTTCACCTAACGTTGGTGCTGATAATAGTTCTGGCTTCTCAGCATATCCAAGCCTAGGAAGAGGAAATGCTGCAGCATTTGATAGTCAAATAGGAAGTAAAGCAATTTGGTGGTCGACCCCAATGTGGGATACAAACAATGGCAGAGTATATAGCATTACAAATGATAATGTATCATTAATTACAGGGCCACAACCATTAGAAGATGGTGTTGCTATTAGATGCATCAAGTAATCTCATTAAGAATTTGTAAAAAAACCTCTCGATTTTTCAAGAGGGTTTTTTATATTTAAATATCAATTTATTATTCGAGATAAGTATAACCATATAACCCTGATCTGTAATTCGAAAGAAACTCCTTACCCTCTTCGAGTGAAATAATTCCTGCCTTTACAGAGCTTGTAACCCAAGTCTCAACGGTACGAACCATTTTTTTTGAATTGTACTGAACATAATCCAGAACCTCAGCTATGGTTTCACCATCAATTATCTGATCAATCTTATATCCATTCGCATCTACTGATACATGAACAGCGTTAGTATCGCCAAAAAGATTATGAAGATCGCCTAAAATCTCCTGGTATGCTCCAACTAGGAAAACACCCATATAGTATGGTTCTTTTCCTTTTAAAGTATGCACCGGAAGGTTGTTGGTGGAGTTTTTGGTAGTTATAAAATTATCAATCTTGCCATCAGAATCACAGGTAATATCCTGTATTGTTGCAAAACGTGTAGGCTGCTCATCGAGCCTATGAATAGGCATGATTGGAAAAACTTGATCGATTGCCCATGAATCGGGTAACGATTGAAATAACGAGAAGTTACAGAAATACTTATCGGAAAGCATTTTTGATAGCTGACGTAAATCGTCGGGAACATGCTTTGTTTGGGTTGCCAATTTATATACTTCACGGGCAATAGACCAAAACAGGCGTTCAATCTGAGCTCGAGTTTTTAAATCAACCAAACCAAGGCTGAATCGATCTAATGCCTCTTCGCGGATTTGCTGAGCATCGTGCCAAGTTTCGAGTAAACGAGGTTGGTTGATATTATCCCAAAGTTCATAGAGTTCCTTAACCAGTTCATGATCCTGATCATTAACCGTTTCATCGTTATCCCATTCGGGTAATGATGATGTTTCGAGCACCTCAAAAATTAGCATCGAATGATGAGCAGTTAGAGAGCGGCCTGATTCAGTGATTACGTTTGGATGCGGAATACCATTTTTATTACTTGCATCAACGAATGTGCTTATTGAGTCGTTCACGTACTCTTGAATAGAGTAGTTGATGCTGCTCTCGCTATTCGATGATTTTGTACCGTCATAATCAACCCCAAGTCCACCACCAATATCAACAAACTCAACCTTAAAACCCATCTTCCATAGCTGAACATAAAAGTGAGAAGCTTCGCGAAGAGCAATCTTAATACGTCGAATCTTTGTAACCTGACTACCAATATGGAAATGGATTAAACGAAGGCAGTCGTGCATCTTATTCTTATCGATATAATCTAGCGCATCCAATAGTTCACTAGAAGTTAAACCAAACTTGCTTACATCACCACCAGAATCCTCCCATTTACCGCTACCTGAACTGGCAAGCTTAATTCTAATCCCAATATTTGGACGAACCTTTAAGCGCTTTGCGATAGTATTTATGAGTTTTAACTCGTTTATCTTTTCAACAACAAGAAAAATTCGCTTTCCCATTTTCTGAGCCAGCAAAGCCAGCTCGATATAATCCTCATCCTTATAGCCATTGCAAATAATCAACGATTCGGGATCAGTATTAATAGCAATAACAGCATGCAATTCGGGCTTTGAACCAGCCTCGAGGCCAATATTAAATTTTTTACCATGGCTAACTATCTCCTCAACCACAGGGCGCATCTGGTTTACCTTAATCGGATATATGATAAAGTTTTGTGCTTTGTACTCGTACTCCTCTGCGGCAGCTTTAAAGCAGTTAGAGACTGTGATTATTCGATCATCAAGAATATCTGGGAAACGAATTAGCATTGGAGCTGATACATCGGAGAGCATCAATTCATCGAGCAGTTCTTTTAAATCAACTGCACATCCGTTTTTTTGCGGGGTAACTGTAACGTTACCTTTATCATTAATTGAAAAATAATCAACACCCCAACCATTGATATTGTACAACTCAGCGGAGTCATCTATTTTCCATTTTCTCATCTTAGTAATTATGTTAGGGTTAATGATTTAACTTATTTTGAAAAATTATGCGAATATATCTATTGTTGTTAAATAAATTGTGATTTATCGCCTAAATGCAAAACTATTTTGTTTTGCTCAAACCCCATAGCTCTAAATTGATGTTTGACTCCATCTTTTCCTCAATGGCATCAGGTAGATATTTATAAAAATCGAGATCAACATACTTCTCAACATTATCGATTGGTACAGCATAGTTTACCAGTGGGTTGACAATCTTTTTGTTGGGAAATATAAATCCAATTCCTTCATAATTTGAATGATAATAAATTACAATTGTTTTATAGTAATAACCTGGAACAGTAACGCTATCGGGTCCAATTTTTTTAATATTATCTTTAAAAACGGGTCCAACAAAGACCTTAACCGAATCGTATTTAACGGCCCAGCTGCGAACTTTTTCTTCCAGCTTTTTCCATGCCCCACGATTGAAGGATGGGAACTGCGGGCTCATATTGCTGAAGTAGAAGGTTTCTTTCATCGCCTCGGGCGACCAACTCATGTCTGCTGCTGGAACCATGTGTCCTTTATCGTATCCCGATTTTAGATAGTCAATATCATCGGCCGTTTGAGTTGACACCAAAGGATCGGGTACGAAATTGTTTGAACGCGGCTCCTCCCCTCCTACCTGCTCCTTACGTAGAGAGTAGCATACCCAAGCAGGTTGCTCGTGCTCCTCGCTGTACGCCAGAGTGAAATATTTGTGTTTTACAATCTGATACTTCTCTTGGTTTGATGTTTTAACCAGATCCTTAGCTGCTTCTGATTTACTCTTTACTGGTATCGGTTTACAGGTTACATAGAAGTAAACAACAAATCCGACGAGGGCTATGATAATGAAAATAGTAAGTAATTTCTTGGTCATAATATTTTTTTGATTAATAGCTACTCCTATATTTGTTTACAAAACTAGTTTAATAGAATTCATTTTGATTTCATTTTTCGGATGAACTATTAACATTTCACAAACAATTTCTATATTTTTCGGAATCCTTTTTTTATTTGTGTTCAATTCTCTACTTTAGCCTACTAACTATTTTGAAAATGAAAAGAGCTGCACTCTATATATTTCTTGTATTATCAACATTTACTGTTTATTCCCAATCATCCTCAATGGATTCATTGAGATACTTAATAGATCATACAACTATTGATACGTCTAGAATTGACCTTTCGATTAAACTAGCGCACGAGTTGACGTATAACAACAAAACTGAATCAAAGAGGTTAATTGAAGAATGCATAAATGAATCGAAAAAAATAGGTTACCAAGCTGGAATTGCTGATGCACTTTACGAGAAATTTGTAACCTATGCTATGGAGGGTCAGTTTGAAACCAGTCTGAAATTTCTGAATGAATCGAGTAAAATTTATCAGCAAATTGGAAATACAATTGGGTACGCAAATTGTGTAAGAGGCCAAGGAAATGTTTACTACTATATCGATGATTTAGCCAAAGCACAATCATACTATGAAGATGCCCTTAAGATTTATAAGAAAGCAAACCATTACAAGGGAATGGCCAGTTGCATCAGCAACCTAGGGCTAGTTTGCCTAAATTTAAAAAAGAATGATAAAGCATTAGAATACCAACTTGAAGGATTGAAACTTGAAGAAAAAATAGGAAACAAAAGAGGAATGGCTATTTCACATTCATCAATTGCAGATGTATTTATTGAACTCAAAAAGTATCCAGAGGCCAAGAAGCATGCTTTAAAATCAATATTCTATTCAAAATTAATTGCAGATAGCAGCACAATTTCCAGTGGTAGACTTCAACTTGCAGATTGCTACCGTTTAATGGGACAATCCGATTCTGCTCAATTCTATATAACAGAATCGATAAATACATGTGAAAAAAATGATGATTTTCATAGACTTGCAATCTCATTAGAATACCAAATTCAACTTTACGATTCATTAAGAAATTATTATAATGCTTATAAAACCTCAAAAAGATTAATTATTGCAAAAGATAGTATTTTCAATAAGGATAGATCATCTCACTTAGTTGAGATGCAAACCAAGTTTGAAACCGAGAAAAAAGAGAAGGAAAACTTATTACTATTATCAAGAAATTTTAAACAAAGCATTATTCTATGGGGATTGCTAATATTTGTTGCTTTAATCTGCTTTATTTCATTGCAAATTTTCATAAGCAGAAAGAAAATAAGAACCTCACTTGAAAATCTTTTAATACTTCACCAAGAGGTTAACCAACAGAAGGAAGAAATTGAGACTCAAGCTGAAAGCTTAATCAGTGCAAATGAAGCAATAATTGCTCAACGGGATCATATCGAAAACACTCATCAAAAAATTTCGGACAGTATTATCTATGCCAGTTTTATACAAGCAGCAATGCTACCTTCTGAAGAGGTTTTAAATACAATTTCCTCCGAAATCTTTATTCTTTATAAACCCCGCGATATTGTTAGTGGTGATTTCTATTGGTTTAAAGAAAAAAATGGAAACTATTTTTTAGCCGTCGCCGATTGTACTGGACACGGTGTTCCAGGTGCACTCCTAAGCATGATGGGCATTTCGTTTTTAAATGATATTGTAGCAAACTCAACGACTTTTAAAACCTCAGACATTCTTGAAGAGCTTAGGCATAATGTAAAGCTTGCCTTAGGCCAATTTTTAAATAATAGCTTAAGAAAGGATGGTATTGAGATTGGTTTGATTGCTTATAATCCCGAAGATAAAACAATTTCTTTCAGCGGAGCCTATCTTTCTCTTTGGCTAAGCCGAAATGGAACTCTAAAGGAATATAAATCCGATAGGATGTCAATTGGAATATCGTTAAAAGAAAGCCCTTTTACTCAAGTTGAACTTGATATTATTGAAGGTGACACTATATATATGTTTACCGATGGATATGCGGATCAACTCGGTGGTCAAACAAGAAAAAAATTTCTCCGACGCAACCTAATTCAAGAGTTTTTAAGAATTTCCCAACGCCCACTATGTGAACAGAAGGATTATTTAGAGAACTTACATCAATCGTGGAAAGGCGATAAATCAGAACAAATAGATGATATTCTTGTTTTAGGAATTAAGTTCTGAGAACCTTAATATATTCTCATATCATATTTCTTACATTTGCATCCTTACTAAAACAATTATATGTTTAGCCTTTCGAAAAAACGTTGGCAATGGGCTTCAATGCTCATCTTAGCATTTATATGGGGCGGTTCGTTTATACTAATGAAAAAAGGAATGGTAGCATTCTCAGATATTCAAGTAGCTGCAATTCGAATCTTCTCTAGTTTTCTAATCCTGCTTCCGTTCGCAATTCGAAGTTTTAAAAAGTTGACATATCAGAACGCTAAATTTTTGGCATTCTCAGGATTGATCGGGAATCTTATTCCAGCTTTTCTATTTACATACGCTGAAACGAGTCTTTCTAGCTCGCTCGCAGGAATTCTGAATAGTCTATCGCCATTCTTCACCCTAGTTGTTGGAGTTGCAATTTTTAAAACTCGACCTCGATTTCTTCAGTATTTAGGAATATTTATTGGATTGATTGGTGCTATATTACTTGTTTCAAATGGTAATTTCAGCTCATTTCAGGATATTAATATTTATGCTTTGCTCGTAGTTTTTGCAACTTTTCTGTATGGTACTAATAGCAATATTATAAAGTCAAAACTTGTTGGGTTAAGTGGTGTTGAAATAACATCCTTAGCATTTATGTTTATTGGACCATTCGCTGGGGTTGTTCTATTCAGCACAGATTTAAGTCCAGCATATAATTCTCAGTTTTTTTGGCCAAGTTTGACAGCCGTTTTAGCTTTGGCTATATTTGGTTCCGTTCTCTCCTTGTTTGTTTACAATACACTAATTCATCATACAAGTGCAATATTTGCCACTTCAGTTACCTATATAATGCCCATTTTCGCTTTAATGTGGGGTATTCTCGATGGTGAGTCGCTTAGTCTCCTTCAGATTATTAGCATGATCGTCATTCTTACTGGTGTTTATCTTGTAAATACCAAATTGGGTAAAGCAAAAATCATTCAAGCATAGCATACTTTCATTTCTCGTTACAAGCGTGTATTTATTACTGTAACAATCAAAAAATAGGGTAAGACTATTTGATTTCGATTGAATTTTCATAAATTTAATCGGATTATTCAAATTGAATTAAGAGTAATCCGTTTATTCCTCATTTATCAACCTAATCCATATAGTTATGTCAAAGCACGATAAAGATAAGAAACATCATCACCAACATGAGGATGATGCAAAAGAAAAAGGGCACTACGAAGTAGTTGAATCGAAGAAGGAGAAACTCGATAAAAAATTTTATGAAAAGGAGTTGGAACGACTCGACATTGAGTTAATTAAACTTCAAGAATGGGTTAAATTCAAGAAGCTTAAAGTTGTACTTATCTTCGAGGGTCGCGATGCAGCTGGTAAAGGGGGCGTAATAAAAACGATTACTGAAAGCTTAAATCCTCGTTACTGTCGTGTAGTTGCGCTAGGCGTTCCAACTGAAAAGGAAAAAACACAGTGGTATTTTCAACGCTACACACCACATTTACCTGCAGCTGGTGAAATGGTTCTTTTTGACCGTAGCTGGTACAACCGTGCAGGAGTTGAAAAGGTAATGGGTTTCTGTACTGATGAAGAATACTTGGAGTTCATGCGCTCCTGCCCCGAATTTGAAAGAATGCTTGTACGTTCAAATATAATTTTAGTAAAATATTGGTTCTCGGTTAGCGACCAAGAACAGGAGAAACGTTTCCGCGATAGGATTGAAGATCCCACCAAACGATGGAAACTAAGCCCTATGGATGTTGAATCGCGCAATAAGTGGGTAGATTATTCAAAAGCTAAGGATGAGATGTTTGCACACTGCGATATTAAACAAGCCCCTTGGTGGGTCGTTCATGCAGATGATAAGAAGCGTGCAAGACTTAACTGCATCAGTCATTTACTTAGCCTTATTCCTTATGAAGATTTAACGCCTGAAAAGATTAAACTAACACCTCGAAAAGAAGATAATTCCTACATTAGACCCCCATTAACCGATCAAAATTTTGTACCAGATATTTATTAAACTAACGAGAAAGTCCAGAATTAAAATTCTGGACTTTTATTTTATTCTGCATAATAAGCAATCGATTATGTTGCACCTATCTATGCTTCTTCCCAGAATGTTCATCTGTTTTGAAAAACGAAATTATCTCTTTCAATTGTTCAGCCTGCGCCGAAAGATTCTCAGAATTACCTGACATTTCTTCAGCAGCAGAGGCATTTTGCTGTGTAACATTATTTAGCTGCTGAATGGCATTATTGACCTGATCTGCCCCATTGTTCTGCTCAATGCTGGAGGCTGCAATCTCCTGTACCAACTTTGCTGTTTTTTCAATGTCGGGAATAATTTTAAACATTAATTGACCAGAATCCTCTGTTACCTTAACGCTGTGGTTAGCGAGCTTAACAATCTCATCAGCAGCAATTTTACTCCTTTCGGCGAGCTTTCGAACCTCGGCTGCAACA
>JANYLA010000041.1 GCA_025361485.1 Bacteroidales bacterium | reverse complement strand
CGAAATATTACAAATTCTAAGCATGTCTCTTCTGGATAAAACTCCTGTAAAAGAGTTGATTAACAAACCTATTCTACAAAATTTCAAAGAACCTTTATGTAATCAGCTGAATATCTTTTAGTTTTTATGGTATGCTAGTGACCAAAGTTAGCTAATTATTGCTGAATAATGATTTGAGCGTATTATCAAAAATACAAATACAAGAATAATTGTAGAATCTTAAAAAGCATAATTCGTCTTTCGAAGATTTGGCTTAAGATCAAGTATCAACCCTTGCCCAAGGGTTGATACTTAAATGATATTCTGAAAGTAATGGGGCGTATTTGGCTATCTAATCTTAACCTTTTTGATAAAGGCCTTTTCATAACCCGATTCAATCACGCTGCTGAGCGAACTTTTAGCATCATTATAAGTTGCAAAGCTACCTATTGTGTATCTATAGTAACCATCATCTCCTTTTAGCTCATTTACATTCGGTACGTTTGTTATGGTAGATAGGTCAACGGGTTTTTTTAGTGCCATTAGCTGAATAGTATAGGCTGCATCAGCCATATCAATTCTAATGAATGCTTTGGTGTATCCTAGCTCTTTTACCTTGCTAAGTGTTGACATTGCATCGTTCATTGATTCAGTAGTTCCAACCGAATAGCGATAGAATCCCTCGGCCGATTGGGTTATTTCAATATTGTCGATCCCTTTTAAAGCGCTTGCACCATCATCAGTTTTAAGCGCCATCAGCTGAACAGCGTAGATAGTTATTTTAACTTCGGAGGTAGAGTTCGATGTGTTCTCTATCTTAATTATTGGTTTTGATTTCTTTATCTCCTTCGGTTTTTCAATTGGCTTTTTGGGCTCTGCCTTCACTTCTTTTTTAGTATTTTCAGCAACAATGATGGGCTTTGTTTTCTCAACAATTACGGAATCCTTTTTAACCACAACGGGAAGAGTTTCTGCAATTAACTTTGGCTTTTCAACAGGAATTGGTTGCATTTTGGCTTCAAAGCTGAACTCTTTACTATTGAAATCATCAGCGATTAGGATTTCCTTAGAGAATGGAAGGTATTTGATGTCATTAATTAGTACTTTGTAGTTGCCTGTTCCAACTTTATAAGTAAAATTCTTGATGCTTGTTGACTCAAGTTTAGCAATAGTATCATTTTTATCGACATCTAAGATGCAAATGTTAAATGGCTTTTCTGAATCGATGGCTTCAGCGATTATTTTCCCATTCAGATTAGTGTAACGACTAATCTCTAAGCGGTTTATATCCCTCTTACCAATGCTATTTTTATCGTAGAACGAAATCAGACCTGATTTCCATCCATTTTCAGGAAAGTAGAATAGATTATTATCGCTATTATTTACAGGATAACCCATGTTTTGAACTTTTAAAGTTCCTTCGAGGTTAACATAAAAGATATCGTAACCACCCATCCCATCGTGTCCTTCTGAGCTGAAGAATAAGTACTTTTCGTCGGGAGAAAGGAATGGAGTAGCTTCGTTATATGGAGTATTGATTTCGGAGCCAAGGTTTACAGGATCTCCCCATAACCCTTTTTCGTTTACGGTTGATTTATAGATATCAAATCCACCAAGCCCACCTTTTCTGTCGCTTGTAAAATAAATAGTGTTACCATCCTTCGTTAAGCAAGCATGGTTTTCGTTCGATTTTGTGTTGATTGGTTTCTCAAACTGTAAGGGTTGAATCCATTTGTTCCCTTCAATAGTTGTAACAAAAATATCACTGTTCTCAGGATCATCGCTCGATAGGTAAAGATCTTTGCCATTGAAGGAAAGGAAACAGGTTAAGAGGTATTTATTACCTAGCTGGGTTGTAATTTTTTTTGGTGCCGACCATACATCATTCACTTTATTGGAGATAAAAATATCGTTGCTCAACTTATTTATTGTGGTAAACGCCAGCGTTTTGCCATCGCCTGAAACAACAGCATTGATATTTGGGAATTCGTTATTAATGATATTGCCAAGGTTAGTCGCTTTGACGCAAACAGAATCACTAATAAATTCTTTTGCATTTTTACAGCTCGTTATATTTTCATCAACAAGTGCTATTAGAGCATCATTTGGCTTTAAATACTCTTTATACTTGGCGTAGGTCTCGGCAGCCTTATTATATTGTTGCTGAATTCTATAAATTTCAGCAAGGAGATAGAGCGCCAGAATAGGTGCTTTGGATTCCTTAAGGGATCGTTCTTTGTAATCCGGTGATAAATTGTTAATTGCATCTTCAAGGTAACTTAACGATTCATTTTTTTTATCATCCGTGCGGAGGTAACAGTAACCTATTTTAAATTTGAAATTAGCATTATCGGGGATTATCTTTAATGCCTTTTTAAATGTTTCGGCTGCTTTATCGTACTGCTTCTCAAACATGAAATTCTCAGCATCAATCTGATACATATTTACTTTATTCCAATCCTGAGAAAAGAGAGCACTGTTTGTAATTATGAAACAGAAAAGAAGGATAATTATTCTTTTATCCATTTTGAACGGGTTTTACTAATATAATACGATTGAAGCAATGATTAAGTTTCTATTAGCTAATGTATTAAAAAAAACGTAATAAAATTGTTGATAAAACGATTAAATTTAATGTTAAATCTATCATAAACGAATTGCAAATGCCATAAGTTAAAGAAGCAAACGAGTATTAATTAAAAAACTATAAAATTGATTTTTGAAAAATCCTATATCTTTTATAAACAACTCCACCCATTTTTTCCATCTCGGCTCGCATTTTAAGGTTATTCTCAAGTTCGAGGTGGCTATCAATATACTTTAACCCTGCTTTTTTTGCTTCTTCGAGCATTTTCACGCCCATCAGCGTATCGATCCCTTTATTGCGATAATGCTCTTGAATTGCGCCAAGTAAAAGGTTAAGCTGGGTAGTCCGTTTTTGAGCTTTAAAAATTTGAAATACGCCAAATGGTAGAATATGGCCCTTACATTTTCTAATTCCATCGCTTATGTCGGGCATTGCAATAACAAATGCCACCACGTCGTTGTTTTCATTAACAACAACCTTTATAAACCGAGGATCGAGTATTGGCAAATAACGTGTTGCAAATTCTTTCATCTCCTGTTCATCAAGTGGCGCAAAACCGTATATTTCCTTAAAGGTTTCGTTCACTAAGCTAAGAACAGGTTTGATGTAAGGCCTAATTTGCTTTCGTTTCGTAAAATTGATAACATGCAATCCTTTATTATTTCTGAAAGTTCGTTTAAGAATTTGCGTGTAAAATTCGGGAATGCTATCAGGAACATTAAGCTTATATACCACTAAATCGATCTCTTTTTGATAATCTAATTTCTCAACAAATTCGGGTAGATACGCAAAATTACAGTTTGATGCAATAACATTTGGTTGATCAAATCCCTCAATTAAAAGTCCTTGAGGATCTTTATCTGAAAATCCGAGCGGACCAACAATTTTCGAAGAGCCCTGCGATTTAGCCCACTCCTCAACACTTTTAAATAGCTCAACGGCAACATCAATGTTGTTAAAGGTTTCAATGAAGCAAAACCTTGCATTGTTTTCGTTTTTGGATTGATTGTATTTATGGTTAATAATTCCCATTATTCTGCCAACAACAATTCCATTCCGACTGGCAAGCAGAAGAATTGTATCGCAGTAGCTGAATGTTCTATTTTTTTTGGGGTTGAAAAATGCCCACTCATCGAGGTAAATAGGAGGTACCCAATTAGAGTGATTTTTATGAATTTTTGCAGGCAGATAAATAAATTCGCGAAGATCTTTCTTTGTTTTAACGGAATAAACTTTAATGTCCATAATCAAAATCGTATCTATTAAAATTGTTGTAATATACGATTTTGTCGATAATATTAATCTAGATGGCTATTCTTGTACGATAACTTTTCGGTTTCTCAGATTGTAGCGTTCACCAGCTTTAAGTAAATAAAATTTATTACTCCCTTTAGGTAAAGGTTTTTGCACGTAACGCTTTTTATTCCAGTCGGATTTGTCGCGAATTTCGGAAAAAAATGTTCCGTCGTAAATAGCAACATAGTGCTGACCGATTACCTCAAATTCATCACCTTTTACTACAATCGCAGTATTCTCATCTAATCCAATACCTAGTAGGTTTTCATGCTTTTCTAATATTTGAAAGATATCAAATTGCCGGTTTAATGCTAACAGATGCTGATCGATGGCAATATTCTTAATAAAACCAAATCCTTCCTGATGGTCACCCATCATAATGGTATTTGTTTTGGTATCACCTCTAACCAAGAAGGATCCTTGAATTGTAGCACCCGCAGAACTTCCGCCAATTACACCGCCTCGGTTTAATAAATTAATGAACTCATCATAGGATTTTGTTTTTGAATACGCATCAACCAAGCGCCACTGCCTACCACCAATAAACCAAATTCCCTTGGCTTGTTTTAATGGTTCAGTAAATGAATCAGTATTTGCAACCTTTTGGTTTCGTGTGTGTAAGACCGTTAAATTTTTAAAGCCTAAATCGTTAAATTCTTTTCGAGTATTTTCGGCAAATTCTTTTTTTGCAAGTTGATCATCTTCAGCTGCCGTTGTAATTATTACTATGGGCGATTCAGGGCCACCTGCAAGTTCCATAAACTTTTTGTAAACAATAGTGTCTTTTAAATTTCCTCCAGCAATAACTAACGCCCCCTTTTCAGGTCCAGTTGTCATTGTATCTTTCTTATCAATGGTAGTACATCCAATAATTGCGAGGAAAAGAAGTGGTAAAAAATGTTTCATTCGATTTATTTACAAGAATTTCAGTTTAACCTCCTTGAGAAATTTTTCGTGTAGAATATGCGCCATACGCTTTACTACTGTTCGGCGAATTTCTAGTTCAACGGGTAGGCTTGGATCTTGGTGTGCTATGTTAATACATGTTCCTATAACAAAGTTTATTTCATCACTTTCAAGTATCAGCTTAACCATTTGGTCCGACGGCCCATTTCCTATACTCGTGGTTTCATTGAAACGATTTAATGTTTCGGTAGCTTTACTAAGCGTAAGTATTCCTTCGGTTACCAGGTCTGCACCATTCATTTGGCTAACTGGCGGTAAATCGGGGTCGTTAAACTCAAAGCTATCGGTAATATCGAGTTTTAGCTCGCGGGCAATAATATCGACAGTGGTTGCTCCGCTAACAATTTTCTTCCCATTAAAATCGGTGAATATTTTGGCTAGTTTCGAATCATTCTCCTTTTCAAAAGGAGGTCCAGTGCAGATAAGAAGTTTACGGGGTTCGCGGAAGTATATTGTGGCGCAGCTAGTATCATCTTTTGGGTGATATCCATCGTTGACATAAGCCATGTTTACTACTTTTGTACTTAGCTTTCGGGCTGATATATCGTGCTCATTATTAATAATTTTGTCAACAAAATCGCGAGCATCATCGCCCCAACCGAATGGATAATCGGGGCTTCCCATTCCCGATTGGGAAATGCCATCGCTCCAAAGAATTATTCGGTCTTCTTTTTGTGGGGTGAATGAACAATACTTAAGCTCTTTCCCAAAATTTTTATCCGTTTTAAGGATAACGCATTGCCATTGCATATCCATTCTTTGCGTTCCACGCATGATAAAGCACTCTGGATTATCATATTCAAGAATTCGTGTTTCCCCATTATGCTCGATATCAACAATGGTAAAAGTTGAGTAGCTCATCTTCCTTTCTGAGCAGATGGGGAGGGTATTCATAATAATATCAGCAATAGTATTGATATCCTTATGCTCTTTTGTAAAGTTCAGTGCTAGGGTAGAGGTAAGTGTTGCCAATACATTAGCCTTTACGCCATGTCCCATTCCATCGGATAGAACAACAATGGTACGCTCTTCTCCTTGAACTCTTTGGGAGTAGAACACATCACCGCATATACGTTCCCCATCGTGGTTCTTTTGATGGCAATTCACCTCTATAAAGAAATTTTCGGACATTGAAATCTAGTTGTTAGTTGACAGTTACCAATAATTTCTTCTCAATTACCACTTCTCATTTTTATCTTTTCGCTTGTCACTTTTCATTCCTCTTATCCCCCTCCTTGTAAGCATGAATGATTGAGTTGAGCATCTGTTCGGTTTCAGCAGCGCCCTCTCCGAGCAGAAATCCAATTTTCTGAACCATTGCTAAATTTTTGTCAACAACATCGGTAATACGCTTAATTACTTCCTCTTTACGTACTTCTGGAGCATATAAATCGCGGATTACAGCACCAACAATGCTATTCTTCTTAATGGTGAATACCGAGATATTCAAAAGGCTCTCCTTGTAATGGATATCGCGATTAAGAATATCATCATTGTTTTGGATTACATAAGAGAACAGGTTGTGGATATTGTAGGGTAAAAGACTCTTTAAATCAGCGCTTACGAGTCCTGGGATAATCTCATTAATTTCTAGTGCATCATCGCCGAGTAAATCGATAAAACTCTGGTTACTTTGCAAGATTTTCATCTTTTTATCGATAATCACAACTGCTGATGGCAATTTTTTGAGCATTGTGGTTATTGTATCCGATGCTTCCCGAGCAGCGTCCTGTTCAATACGAGCTTTCTTTTCTGATTCCTTCAGTGCGTCCTGCGTTTTTGCAAGTTTATCGTTGGTTGCTCGAAGCGATTTAATGTATTCCTGCCTATTCTTTAAGGTATAGTTTAGGCACATGTCCGTATTGGCTAACCCTGATGCAACTGCCGATGCAAAATCTCTACACGATGGGTAACCACAGGCCTCGCAACCTGAATCTTTTTCGATAAACTCTTTATCTATAACCTTTAAAACTTCCTGTATTTTCTCTTCGGGCTGGGATATTAACCTTTGGTCATTAAAGGTAAACGAGCGGGCAAAGTCCAGCTTTTCAAATTTAGCGATATGCTTCTCCCACGTTTCGCGATTAAAGGTTTTTAACCGTTTATTGGCATAATTTACAACCATCGTGCGACGGATATACTTCTTCCCGCCTTTGGATGTGCCAGGACCCATTAAACACCCTTCGCAGTAAAAAAGGTTGAAATGGCGTTTTATAAGTTCTGTGCTTGTTTCAAACTGTTCAACTGCTTCCAGCAGATTCGTAGGTCCCTCGGTGGTAATTACTTTGCCAACCAACAAGTCCTCGCTGATATCAACTGCTTGTAAAAGTCCATTGCTAATTGGGTAAAGCGAACCTTTATAACCGATTGGCTCATCAAATTCGGAATATTCGAGATTGCTCTCTTTGACATTGAATTCTTCAAAAAGTTCCCGAAGCTCAACATAGGTTAAAACAGAATCTATTTTCCCATCACCGCTATAAAGTTTAATCTCCTCTTTGTGTTGCACACAAGGGCCAATTGCTACAATTTTGGTATCCTCTCCGTAAAGATTGTGCAACGATTTAGCTGTTGCAACCATTGGCGATACAATAGGAGCGAGGTTATTGATCAGCTCAGGGTGATATTTTTCAATAAGCGAAACAACTACAGGACAGGTAGTTGTGAGAAAATATTTTCCTTTAAAATTATCGAAGAGTTTTTTGTATTCACGGGCAACCAAATCTACACCAAAGGTAACTTCGCAAACGTAAGTAAATCCTAGGGATTTAATCATCTCAACAAATTTGCGATAGTCAGTAATATCAACAAATTCGCCCGAAATACTTGGCGCACATATGGCTGCGACTTTTGCTCCTGAGCTTAACAGGGCTTTAACCTCCTCCTTCGATGAATGATATTTGACAGCATTTACAGGGCAGATATTAAGACAACTGCCACACCCGATACACCTATCGGCTATTATCTTTGCGTAGTTCTGCCCCGCTTTCACCTCAATTGCTTTAACTGGGCACACCCTAACGCAGGCGTAGCAGTTAATGCAACTCTCCTTGCTTATCTCAAATAATTGCGACATTTGGCTTATAATTAGGGTGACTATATTTTCTTAAACTTGCTATTTAAAATTTCTACAATACTCACTTCTGTAACGCTGGTGTGGATAGTATCATCGATTTTTATAATAGGTCCTTCGGTACATCTACCAAAGCAATGCCCTCCATGAAAGAATACCTTATCGTGAAGATTATTATCCTTAAGATATTTCTCAATAACTTTTAGTGTCGCCTTGTTTCCACGAGCAAAGCATGAACTTCCGAGACAAATAACGACTTCCGTTTTATTATCCATTCCACTATTGATGTTAATCAACTAACAAGCAAAGTTATGAAATAATTATTAATTCGTTGCAATATAGATTAATGATTAGAACCCTTTGAAATACCTATAGAATGGATATTGTAGAAGACATGATGTATAACACTTCGTAATATTTTTACAAAGTTAGTAATTTGTTGGCGATTAGCATTTGTTTTAGTAAATTGTTGGCAAAAATATATGAAAATAATACATCTAAGTTGTAGTTATACAGTTGTTTATGTATTGTTAGTGAATAAACACTAAATTTCTAAACGCTTAGTTATAAATGGAATAATTGATAAATCGTAAGTAATAATTAACCATTTAGCCCCGATTAGATGGAAAATAGAATTGAGATACTCCTCGATAAATATAGCCATTCACGACGTGATAGCCTGATTCCTATTTTACAAGATATTCAGGAGGAGGTTGGTTATCTTTCCGAAGAAGCAATTATATTGGTTGGAAAACATCTCGAAATGCCTACTAGCAAAATTTATGGGTTGGCTACATTTTACAATCAGTTTAGGTTTGAACCTAAGGGGACATTTCATATTCAGGTTTGCCATGGTACGGCCTGCCATATGCTTGGAGCAGTATCAATAATTGATTTCATCGAGAAGAGGTTAAAGATTAAAGCAGGTCAAACCTCTCGTAATGGGAAGTACAGCCTCGAGGTTGTTCCTTGCATTGGAGCATGCTCCCAATCGCCCGTTATTTCTATTAACGGGGAATATCATAGCAAATTAACGGCAGAAAGAATAAAGCAGATTTTAATAGATCTTATCGGTGAATAGTAATTTGTTCAATAAAATTTGATTCAATAGGTTATGGATAATCAAGATAATTCAAATATTATTAAGTTTTTTCTTGAAAATGTGCTGATAAACGATCCTTCGAGTTATCCAAAAAACGTTGAAGATCGGCTTGAGGTTTTTCGTCGAAATCGTATTTCGAAACCTATTATTTATATTGGAATAACTAGTTCATCGGTATGTGCGGGTGCCCTTAAAGTTAAAGGTGCTATTGAAGAATATATTTCTGAAAATCATTTAGACTTAGAGGTGGTAACAATAGGTGGTCTTGGTTTGTGCTCCAATGAGCCCTTAATAGATGTTCATATCCCTGGCAAAAATCGAGTTGTATTTCGAAAAGTTTCACCAAATGATATTCAACCAATTCTCGATGGTGTGCTGAATCAGTATGTGCCTGCTGAAATGGCATTGGGTCAATATCGACATAAATTTCATGAGCCATGGCAGGATGTTCCTTTTCTCGATGAACTTCCTTTTTTCAAAGAACAGAATAGGGTTATCCTTTCAAATTGTGGTGTAATTGATCCGAATAATATTTTCGATTACATGGCGCGGGGAGGTTATAGCGCTTTAGCAAAGACCATTCGAAATCACACCTACGATGAGATTTGCACTTTAGTTGAGCAAAGTGGATTAAGGGGGCGTGGTGGTGGTGGATATCCTACAGGAACGAAATGGCGAAAAGCGTTGCAGGTTTCAACTGATCAACGATACATGATTTGCAATGCCGATGAAAGCGATCCTGGAGCCTTTGTTTATCGATTGCTGATGGAGAGCGATCCTCATAGAATTATTGAGGGTTTAATTATTAGCTCATACGCAATTGGTGCAAGCAAAGCATTTATTTATACTCGGAACAGCAATAGTTTAACAGTTGAAAGGCTTGAGCAAGCAATTTCTACGGCTTATGATGCGGGATTTTTGGGTCATAATATCCTTGAAAGTGGTTTTAATATCGATATAGTCGTTCGCAAGGGGCCTGGTGCTTATGTGTGTGGTGAGGAAACGGCTTTAATCCGAAGCATAGAAGGGAAGCGCGGCATGCCAACTGTAAAGCCTCCATATCCAACGGAACAGGGGCTTTTTGGCAAACCAACAGTCGTTAATAATATTGAAACTATTGCTAATATTTCAAGTATCATTCTAAATGGTGTTCAGTGGTATTCTTCGATTGGCACAGAAACCTCAAAAGGAACAAAAATTTTCTCAATCTCAGGAAAAGCTCAAAATATTTGTGCTGTTGAAGTATCGATGGGAACACCTTTATCAAAAATTGTAGAGTTTGGTGGAGGCGTTGATATTGGAAGAAAATTTAAAGCGTTACATATTGGAGGACCTTCGGGTTTTACTGCATTACCCAATGAGCTGGATGTCCTCATTGATTTTGATAAACTAAAGGAAGCAGGGCTCGTAATCGGATCGGGTGGAATTCAGGTGCTCGATGATTCTGTCTGCATTGTTGATATGGTTAAGTATTTTATGTACTTTATCCAAAAGGAGAGCTGTGGCAAGTGTATCCCTTGTCGTGAGGGTTCCCGCAGGATGCTGGAAATTCTTCAGAATATATCAAAACGACCTTTAAACGAGAATGGTCATAATACTCTTGAGCGATTCAAGGGGGTAATTCATCTTGAAAGTTTGGCCGAGGTTATGCGGGATACATCGCTTTGTGGATTAGGACAAACAGCACCCAATCCTGTGCTCCGCACTTTAAAACTCTTCCGAGATGAGTATGAGGAGCACATCTTTGATCGAAAATGTCAAGCCGGTGTTTGTCGCGATTTAAGGACTTTTTATATTGATATAGAGAAATGTACAGGATGCACAGCATGTGCAAAAAAATGTCCAACTAATGCAATAATAGGAACACCACGTTCTCCGTATTTTGTGGTTGAAGATAAATGTATTGGTTGTGGAATCTGCGAAGAGGTGTGTAAATTCTCAGCAGTGTATTTTAAGTAGATATGTTGACAAGTTTATAAGATTAAAAGTCACTAAGTTAATAGAAAAAGTACGAACAACTATCAACGGTCAACCAACAACTAATTGAGCTATGCAATTTAATATAGAGGTAAACAATAGAATTATTGAGGTTCGCAAGGGTGAAACGATTCTTTCAGCGTTATTTCGTAATGGAATAAAAGTTCCTACACTGTGTAACATGAAAGATCTTTCGCCAACTGGTGCTTGCCGTATTTGCGTTGTTGAGGTTGAAGGGAAAGAGAATCTTGTTACCTCGTGCTCTTATCCTGTTGAAGAGTCGATGAAGATTAAAACCCACTCTCCACGGGTTGTTAAGGCTCGCAAAACCCTTGTCGAACTCCTTCTTTCCAATCACCCGGATGACTGCTTATACTGCGAAAGAAATGGTTGTTGCGAATTACAAGATTTAGCAATCGATTTAAATATTCGTGAACGAAGAATATCAGGAAAGAAAAGCCGTCATAAGCTTGATCTATCAAGTCCAAGTATTGTTCGCGACCCTGCAAAATGCATTCTTTGTGGAAGGTGCGTACGTGTTTGCGATGAGATTCAATCAGTATCGACCCTCGATTTTCTGAATAGAGGTAACAAAACCATCATTGGGACTGCTATGGCTCGGGATCTTAATTTCTCAAGTTGTATAAATTGCGGTCGTTGTGTAATGGTATGCCCTACTGGCGCCCTTCATGAGCACAGCTATTTGGACGAAGTCCTTGATTCATTAAATAACTCATCGCTACAAGTCGTTGTTCAGTATGGACCTGCAGTAACCGTTTCGCTTGCTGAAGAATTTGGTATAAAGTCCGGAAAAGATATTACCGGAGTAATTAACGCAGCACTGCGTAAGATAGGATTTACCCATATTTTTGATACCGCTTTTGCAGCTGATTTAGCAGTAATGGAGACCGTTGAGGTAATCATGCAGAAACTAGAAACAGGCGAAGGGTTCCCAATTATATCAAGCTGCTGTCCAGCTTGGGTTAAGTATGCCGAGCAGTTTTATCCTGAGGTTCTTTCATACCTTTCAACCTGTAAATCGCCTCAGCAAATGCTTGGTTCGATTATAAAATCGTACTATGCACCGCAGCAGAATATCAACCCTAATGCAATATACTCCGTAGCAATAATGCCTTGCTTGGCCAAGAAATTTGAGGCGCAGCGCGAGGAGATGACCCATAAAGCAATTTCTGATGTTGATGTAGTAATTACAACCCGGGAACTATCGAGGCTAATTAAAATGTATGGAATTGATATTCATAATATTGAACCTCAAACATCTGATACACCATTCGGTGCTAGAAGTTCAGCTGGTAAATTATTTGGAACATCGGGTGGAACAGCTGAGGCAATTTTAAGAACTCTTCACCATCGAATCACAGGAAAAGAGTTGAACTCATTGAAGTTACAAGATTTAAGATCTGTTAGTGGGATAAAAGAAATTCCAATTAAAATAGGAGGTAAGGTTTTTAAGGTTGTTCTTGCGAATGGATTAACTGGAATTGAAAAGTTAATGGAGGGTATTCAGAATAAATCGATTGATGCACACTTTGTAGAAATAATGGCATGCCCTGGTGGTTGTGTGAATGGCGGAGGGCAACCATTCAAATCAGGCGAGAAAGATATTCGGGCTCGTATCCGTTCGCTTTATGAAGTTGATGAAGTTGATAATATTAAAGCTTCGCATAAAAATCCATTAATCAATGAGTTGTACGAAAATTTCTTAGAAAAACCGGGAAGCGATAAAGCAAAACAACAGCTTCATACTTGTTATACAAAACGGGATGTTTTACTTTAGCGAACTGTCAACTTAAAACTGTCAACTAACAACTAATTTTCCATGCCATTTACCAATGATCAATCAAAACTTGTTTACACCGTTAAAGAGCTGTGTAGGGTTTGCTATACCTGCGTAAGGGAGTGTCCGGCTAAAGCAATTAAAATTATCAACGGACAGGCTGAGGTGATAAGCGAAAGATGCATTGGTTGTGGGAATTGTATAAAAGTTTGTAGTCAGGATGCAAAGGTTTTTTATCAATCAAGGATTGACGTTAAAACACTTTTGCAATCAGAAAATATCGTGGCTGCTATTGTTGCACCAAGTTTTCCTGCTGAGTTTACTGAAATTAAAGAATATCGAAAGTTTGTAGCGATGGTTAGGGCTTTGGGCTTTGATTATGTCTACGAAGTTGCATTTGGTGCTGATTTAGTTGCAAAAAAATATAAAGAACTACTCGAAGATCGATCGGGTATGGATTATATTTCATCCGATTGCCCTGCAATTGTTTCATACATTCGATATTACCATCCCGATCTTGTTAAAAATCTTGCCCCTGTTATTTCTCCAATGGTTGCAATGGCAAGAGTTGTAAAGAAAAAATTGGGTTCCGATGTTAAAATTGTTTTTGTAGGACCTTGCATTGCAAAAAAAGCCGAATCATCGGAGGTTGATGAGGCGCTAACATTCAGGGAACTGCGCGGCATGTTTGAATTGGCTGATTTGAAACCAGAATCAATCGAACCATCAGACTTTGATCCACCACATGCTGGACGAGGTGCAATTTTCCCAGTTAGCCGGGGATTAATTCAAACAGTGAATATTTTTGATGATGTAGTTGAGGGGAATGTCATTGTAGCTGAGGGCAGAATTGGCTTTCAAGAAGCCATTAAAGAATTTGAAGTGGATAGCATTAAAGGTCAGCATCTCGAATTACTTTGCTGCGAGGGTTGTATTATGGGTCCTGGAATGACTCCCGGAGGTAAACGTTTTGAGCGTAGAACCTATATCAGCTCATACGTTCAACAGAAGTTAACGAATGAAAATCAGGAGGAGTTTGAAAAATCGCTACTTGATTATGCTGATATTGATACCATTGAATATTTTAATCCTTCCGATCGAAGGAAATCGTTACCATCAGAGTCAGAAGTGAGTAAAATACTCGCATCAATGGGTAAATTTTCAAATCGTGATCATCTGAACTGTGGCGCTTGCGGTTATGATACATGCTTTGAGCATGCAATTGCAATAGTTGAAGGACTTGCCGAGGTGGAAATGTGCTTGCCTTATACCATCGAGGAGATGCACGCTTCTTTGAAAGATCTGGCTGTATCTAATGAAAAATTAGCGAAGGTGCAGCAAGCGCTAAAACAATCCGAAAAGTTGGCTCATATGGGGCAGCTATCCGCTGGGATAGCGCATGAACTGAATAATCCACTGGGCGTTGTGATGATGTATAGCAACATTCTTCTCGATGAATATGCTCCCGATGATCCAATCCGTCAAGATATTGAGTTGATAGCATCGCAGGCCGAAAGGTGCAAGAAGATAGTTAGCGGGCTGCTAAATTTTGCCCGTAAAAATCAAGTGAAACTAGAACTGATTAACCTAAAAAAGTTAGCCGAGGATAGTCTTAAATCAGTAGTTATTCCTCAAAATGTTAAAACATCAGTGGTCTGTAAGGCAATCAATTGTGAGGCTCAGCTGGACTATGAGCAGATGATGCAGGTGTTAACAAATCTGAATAAAAACGCAATTGAGGCTATGCCTACAGGTGGATTTTTAACTGTTGAAGTCGATGGTAATGAAAACGAGGTGATTTTTAATGTTGTCGATACTGGCACTGGTATTCCAGAAGAGAATATGGAAAAGCTATATACACCATTTTTTACTACAAAAGGAATTGGCAAAGGCACAGGTTTAGGCCTTGCTACAACATATGGTATTGTGAAGATGCACAAAGGCAGAATTGAAGTGGATTCAAATACCGATCGTCTGAAAGGGTCAACCGGAACCACGTTTAGAATTATTTTGCCGAGGGAAGAGGGAGAGGATGTTGAAAAGTGAAAAGTGAAAAGTGAAAAGTGAAAAGTGAAAAGTGAAAAGTGAAAAGTGAAAAG